>JBFLKL010000096.1:0-2812 GCA_040883175.1 Synechococcaceae cyanobacterium
CGACAGGTCATCGCCTTGCTCTCCTGCCAGACCATGTGCTCCGTGCCGTCGGGGCCAGGGCGCCGCCTCAATAGGTATGCCTGTGTAGCTCGTTGCTGCGATAGAGCCTCCGTAACTGCTGCTGCTGATGAAATTGACGGCTCCGAGTGAGATCACTGTCCTGGTAGCGGCAATAGCTTCCCTCCGGCCCTGGCCGGCAGTCGGCCAGGGCTACCGCTCCAGCAAGCAGAACAAGCCCGGGAACCGAGGAATCGCTGGATGCAAAGCGCATTGCCAACTCCCGCGTCCATTCCCTTCTTAGCCGGTTCGGTAGTCAACGTCGCCCCCGGCTGGTGGTGACGGTGGCGAGCCCTTGAAATGAAGCGTATACTACAATCTCTGCACTCTAGCCAGAAGCGCGGCAACGTGAAGGCGTTGCGTCACTGTTCCAGCGCCTCGGTGCCTTCATCCGTCAGCCGAGACAGTTCAGCCTTCGTCAGCGGCAGACCTTTTCTTTATCCGCGCCCTCCGCTGGGCGCTGGAATCACCAGCAGGTTGAGCAGGAGGATCTCGCATTGATGCCAGTGTGTAAGCACTAACGAGCCCGAACCATTCAGTAGTTCATTGCCGCTCGTGCACTCGCCCCTATGAACTGCGGGGCCATCGTCCACGAAATCGGGAAGCAACAACCCCGGATCCAGGTTGATGACTTCGTTGGAGCTGGACTGCCGAATGTGTGGCAGTCCATCCATTGAAGCGCCGCTCGACTGCGCCGAAAGTCTGGTGAGAGACACGAGTATAGATCTGGTTCTCCATGGGTCCTGCGGAGCATTCGCGGGTCACACCTGCGCAAATGAGCTGGAGGGATTCTTATCATACTTGGCAAGGCGTAGCTGTCTGCCCACATGGTGCCCGATCAGGTAGGCGGTCATCTGGGGGCTGACGCGCGGCAGCGGTGCGGCCGACAGATCGGCCACGTGGATGTTGCTGGAGCCCTGCACGAGGCCGGTGCGGGAGGGATCCTCTAGGCCCCGATCAAGGGCCGAGCCGAACAGGCAACCACCGGCAAGATGCTGCTCGGTGAGCAGGTCGTAGAGGCGATAGTGGCGTACGTAACTCTCCACCTGGTCGTCCTTATAGGGCAGGCGCGCCAACAGGCGGATCAACCACTGCATCAGCGGGTGAGGGCGCAGACCTAGATCATCCATCAGTGGCAGGTGCTGGCAGATCACCGCCTGCGCCACCTTTGCATCGGCACTGCCCGCCGCGAAGCATTCCAGGGTGATCGGAAGAGGAAGAGCACCCAGTCGCTTCGAATCGCCAGGCTTGGGGTTCGTATAGTGGCCCGAGCGAGCGATGTTGAACTTGAGAATCGCGGCGATGAGGTTGTGCGGCGGACGCTGGGAGGCGAAGGGATGGCGCAGTTGGCTCAGCAACTGATCGAGTCCGTTGAACAGGGCCACAAGCGCAAGGCTGAGCCTTTTGAGCAAAGTGAACAACGCCGGCCAGCGCATCATCCGGCGCTTCCAGGGGTTGGGTAGCCAGAAGGCGATCAACAGGTGGGCCAGCAGATAGAGCAGGGTGCCGACCTTTCCGGCGAAGAAGTCGAGATTGGCAACCACCGGCTGATTCGATGGAGTGTTTTCGCTCCTTGCGGTGTGATCGAGAGGCCAGCTGGTAGCCATCAGCCCGACGTACTGATCCTTAAGCGAGACCTCCAGCTCTGGTGGCAGCAGGTAGATGCCGAACGGCAGGAGGATGTGGTCGTTGACCTCCTGGCCGATCGCAGGGTTGCCGAGGAGCTCGCGGTGCTCCAGCAGCAGGCTGGGTGAGGCAGCCCCGGCGCAGAGGATGAGCCGGGCATCGGCGGCCAGGTACAGATGCCGCGGTTCATCGCTGCCATGGTCCCAGAGTTCCAGACCCACGCAGCGATGCCCATCGGGGCCAGGCTCCAGCAGCAGCTTGCTGACGCGCTGGCCGGTGCAGAAATCCAGCTGCGAATTGCCCTCCCACTCCAGCATGGACACGCCGCTGTGAACACGCTGGCCAAAGGGATCGAACTGGGTGGGAAAGGGGTGAATCAGCGATTGGTGATCCTCCGGCAACACAGGCACCGCGCCGACCCGATCACGGTTCAGGGAGTAGCCAGCCTTCTGGAGTTTGCCGCAGACATAATGGGCCAGGTCGGTGAGAACGGGTTCACGCGGCTGCAGTGCCTCCACCAGCTCCTGCATGCACCGGCGCCAGTAGGCAGGATCGCGCCCGATATTCTCGTGCAGCCATTCGGGCGACTCAAAGATCATGGTGTAGTTGATCGAGCCACCGCCGCCCATCGTGCAGGCACGGCCGCAAAGGATCGGCAGCCCATCGGATGTGAGCGCCTGGTGCAGGCGAAAAATGTCGCCCTCGGCATAGGAGCGGCTCCAGTTGCGCTGGTGGGTGATGTCGCTGGTTTCGAAGAAGTTCTCTCCTTCTTCCAGCACCAGCACCCGCGGCGGCGATACCCCCTGGAGCAGCTGCTCCAGAAAGCCGCAGGCGCCGTTGCCGGACCCCACCACCACCACATCGTAATCAGCAAGGCTCTCCAGGCTGGTGAGGCAGGGCATGGAACAGATCCGTTTCGGCACGGTCATTCCCAGCCTGGAGAGGCCGAGGCGCACTGGCAAGCTGGAGGAATGGCCTGTCTCCGTTGAGGGGTGCGATTTCGCTAAGGCTGATCAACCCTGTGGGTGGGAGGGTGTGCCTGTCGTCACTGTTAGTGCTCACCTCGTTAGTGCTCACCTCAAGGCCGAGGCCGATCGGAGCATCGGGACCGCCATCTAAGTACTGGTGC
>JBFLKL010000097.1:0-13034 GCA_040883175.1 Synechococcaceae cyanobacterium
ACAGGTCTTCTGCTCAGCCGTGGCTGCCACCCCTCGCCTCAGCTGGAACCTGCGCGTCACGCCCGATGATCAGGCTTTGATCGATCGCGCCGTCCACGCCTCCGGCCTCACCCGAACCGATTTCGTTCTGCAGGCGGCCCGCTCCGCAGCCCGTGAGCTGTTGGTGCAGCAAAGCTGGCAAGCAGTTTCGCCCGAGCAATTCGACCAGTTTCTCTGCCAGCTCGATGCTCCCCCCGGCCCCAGTGATCGCCTGCAACGCACCATGACGGCCCCGAGACCCTGGCAACGCTGATGGATCTGCTGGCGCCTCAGCCGCCGGCGCCGCATCACAGCACCCTCGGCTTTGACTGCGGCGACTCCGGCCTCAACCGCTGGCTACGGCAGCGTGCCCACTCCAACCAGCAGAGCGGTGCGACGCGAAGCTTCGTGGTGTGCAACAGCGACGGGATCGTCAAGGCCTATGTGGCTCTGGCCTCCGGCGCGGTGGCCGTGGCCTCAGCCCCTGGGCGTTTTCGACGCAACATGCCCGACCCCATCCCCGTGGTGGTGCTGACGCGGCTGGCGGTCTGCCGCAGTGTCCAGGGACGCGGCATCGCTCGCGCCCTGCTCGCCGATGCGTTCGAGCGGGTGCTGCAGGCCAGCACTCAGATCGGCGTGCGCGGCATCATGGTTCATGCGGCCTCCGATCAAGCACGCAGCTTCTATCTGCACATGGGCTTCGATCCCTCGCCCATAGACCCCGACACCCTGCTGATCCGTCTCTCCGATGTGGCGGCAACCCTGCCTTTCTGATCTGCCCCGCGCAGGGCGTCGCTAGCCTGGGGACCGCATTCGGCGCTCCAGGAGCGTACGCCCCTGGAGACCCTCCAGCAGTGGAGAGCGGCCTGACTACCCACCAGCTCTCAGAGGAACTGGAACAGTGATGGGGGTCACGTCAGCGGTTGGTCGAGGGGGCTCATGCGCATGCGTTCGGCGATGCAGTGCCGCTGGCGCTCGTTGGGGGCGGTGGGGGGCGGGGGCATGGGGGCATCCCGGCCGGCGGCCTGAGACAATCCACGCTCGCCGACCCCCGGGGAAAGACATGGCCGTTCTCGGGAGAGAGGCGATCCTGCGAGCGATCGAGCAGGGTGCCATCACGATCACACCCTTCGATCCGGAGCGACTGGGTCCCGCCTCTCTGGATCTCACCCTCGCTCCCGCCTTTCGCGTCTTCCGCAAGGTGCACGCGGTGATCGAAGTGCGGGAGCACACCGATTACCGGGAGCTCACCGAAAAGATCGAGGTGCCCCATGGCCAGCACATCCTGATCATGCCGGGGGAAACGGTGCTCGGCATCACCCAGGAGCGGCTGCGCCTCGGCCCCGGTCTGTGCGGCTGGCTGGAGGGTCGCAGCCGTTTCGCGCGGCTGGGGCTGATGGTGCACATCAGCGCCCCCTTCATGGGGCCGGGGATCGACAGCCAGCAGGTGCTGGAGATGAGCAACTTCGGCCCCGCCCCCCTGGCCGTGCATCCCGGCACACCGATCTGCCAGTTCGTGTTCCAGAAGCTGCAGGGCAGCGAGAGCTACGCCGGCCGCTTCGCCGGCCAGACGCAGGACTCCTTCTGACCGCCAGCGTTGTCACGGGGTGCAGGGACCCCTGGCGCTGATCACCACCTCATCGCCCAGCTTCACGGTGTCAAGCAGGGCCCGGAGCACGGGCTCGGCCACGTTCAGGCAGCCACCGGTCACCTGCTGGCCGATGCGCTGGTCGTTGTTGCTGCCGTGGATGGCGAAGCTGTACCAGCGGAACCGGCCGTCGTAGGTGTTGAACGCGAAGGGTTGCCTGACGCTGTCCACCGGAGCCAGGCTCACGTAGCCGATGCCGTACTCACCGGTTTCCCCATCGCCGCTGAAGTCGATGGCGTTCATGTTCCTGAACAGCGTCGTCCTCAGCTCGGCTTCCGATTTGCCCGACTGGGCGATCAGGGCCGGCTCCATCACGAAGCGGTCGTTGCTGAGAATCGCATTCACCCGGAACCGGCCGAGGGGTGTGTAGCCCTCCTCGAAGCGGCTGCCCGCGCAGGTGATGCCCTGTCTGCCGAACCCCACCTGGAACACGGTGCGGTCCTCGCCGCGGGGCAGCACGCCGAAACTCCTTGACGGGTCGCTCGGATCCAGCTCGATCCGGATGGGTCCCGTGACGGCTGAGACGTCCTGCCTGGCCTTCTTGCTCTCCCCGCAGCTGGAGAGAGCCAGGCAGACCCCGACCAGGGCGACGGCGGAGAGATGGCGCATGGCGGGCCTGTGTCCGTGGGCATCGGTGTGGCCAGGGATGGGGAAAGAGCTGCCGGCCCGGGCGGTGACCCCCCACCCTGGCCGCCTCACGCCTGCGGATCCTGCCACCGCACTGGTGCTGTCCGCTGCTCGCGAAAACGCCAGCCCCTCGCGGTCAGCCGCTGCAGCAACAGAGGGGATCCGTTTGTGTTCCGCCAGATCAGAAAATGCCCAGGGTTTTCTTCTTGCAGTAGCCCGCACCGATGTTCATCCAGCCCGACTCGCAGGGCTTGCCGTCGGTGGGCTTCACCTCGTAGTAGATGGGGGAATTGCAGTGCTGCTTGAGGTCATTCACGTAACCGAGCGGGCACTGGTCATAACCCGGCAGTTTGGGAATCCGCTTCTGAGCCACTGCTGCGCTGGGGATCAGTGCGGGAAGGGCCAGAAGACCCGTGGCCAGAACGAGGGATGGCTTCTGCACCGGGCGGACAAGCGGCTGGTGCAACTCTAGGAGCGCCGCCGCTCCTGGCCATGAGCCACCACGCCCTGCCACCGATCGCCGGCAACGAAGCCGAGCTCCTCGCCCTGGTGCAGCAGCCGGGCCCCGTGGCGCTGCCGGGCAGCAACCTCAGGCTGGAACAGATCCGCTCCGGCTTCGCCTGCGCGCTCCACATGCACCAGCCCACGGTTCCGGCCGGGGCGAACGGAGAGCTGATCTCCCACCTGCAGTACATGTTCGAGCACCCGGGCGAGGGCGACAACCACAACGCCGAAGCCTTCGCCCGCTGCTACCGGCGCCTGGCCGACATCCTGCCGCAGCTGATCGCCGAGGGCTGCAATCCGCGGATCATGCTCGATTACTCCGGCACGTTGTTGTGGGGCTTCCAGCAGATGGGCCGCCACGACATTCTCGAAGCGCTGCGGTTCCTGGCCTGCGATCCCACCATGCCGACCCATGTGGAGTGGCTCGGCAGCTTCTGGGGCCATGCCGTGGCCCCCTCAACGCCGATCCCCGATCTGAAGCTGCAGATCCTGGCCTGGCAGCACCAGTTCGCGGCCCTGTTCGGCAGCGAGGCCCTGCAGCGGGTGAAGGGCTTCTCACCACCTGAGATGCACCTGCCCAACCACCCCGACACGCTCCATGCCTTCGTCAGGGCCCTGCGGGAATGCGGCTACCGCTGGCTGCTGGTGCAGGAGCACAGCGTGGAGAACCTCGATGGCTCGGCGCTGCGACAGGAGCAGTTGTTCATCCCCAACCGGCTGGTGGCCCGAAGCTCCAGCGGCGACACGGTGAGCATCACCGTCCTGATCAAAACGCAGGGATCGGACACCAAGCTGGTGGGTCAGATGCAGCCCTGCCACCAGGCCCTGGGGCTGGAGCCGGTTTCGCTGGGCGGCGCCACCATTCCGCCGCTGGTGTGCCAGATCGCCGATGGCGAGAACGGCGGCGTGATGATGAACGAGTTCCCGCCGGCGTTCGTGCAGGCCCATCACCGCATCGCCGCCGAGGCTGCCGCCCCAACAGCTGGCGACACAGCGGGCACGGTGGCGATCAACGGCACGGAATATCTGGAACTGCTGGAAGCGGCCGGCGTGCAGTCCGCCGCATTCCCCAGGATTCAGGCGGTGGGGCAGCACAGGCTCTGGCAGCAGCTGGGCGGCCCACCCACCGCGAACCCCGCTGAGGAATCCCCCCCGGCAGCCATCGAAGCGGCCATCGCCCAGCTCCAGGCCAGCGATCCCTGTTTCTCGATGGAGGGCGCCTCCTGGACCAACGACCTCAGCTGGGTGGAGGGCTACGCCAACGTGCTGGAGCCGATGAACCAGCTCAGCGCCCGCTTTCACGAGGTGTTCGACCCGCTGGTGGCCGGCGATCCCGCCGTCACCCAGAGCCGGCCGTACCAGGAGGCCCTGCTGCACCTGCTGCTGCTGGAAACCAGCTGCTTCCGCTACTGGGGCCAGGGCACCTGGACCGACTACGCCCGCGAGATCCACCGACGGGGGCTCGCTGCCCTCGGCCCCACCTGATGGGTCGCCAACAGCATCAGCACACTCCCGTAGCGTTGGATCGTCGGATTGAGGGTGGGACGGATGCCCAGGGCCGCCGCACAGATCTGTTCCAGGGCCTGCTTCACGGCAGTTCTCGCCATCGGGCTTGCGGCCTGCGGCTCCGGTGCCGATGGGCCTTCCATGTCGACCACGCCGGCGTCCTCGACCATCCCCGCAGGCCTGGCTCCGTTCGGAGACGGCTACCCCTCCGCGGGGGATCCCTGCAGGCGCCTCGGAGAATCCGAGCCGACATCCCCGTACCTCGATGACAGCGCTGTGCTGGTCGGCTGTCCCGGTGCCGAGGACGCTGCGGCACTGGGGGGAAAGGTCGTCGCCACGGTCGACGGCGTCACGCTGGTGTCGATCCCCCTGGGTGAGGCCAATGCCGGCGGACGCGAAGACGCTCTGGTGCCCGGCACCGACTACAACGCCACCGCCTCGGTCCGCTGCGGCTTCGACGGTGCCGAAGCCACGGACACGTGTCCTGCCGGGGTGAAGCGCAACTGGGGCGAGGATGGAACGACCCTGGTGGAGATCACCAGGCCCGACGGCCGCAAGCGGGCGATCTTCTTCCGTGGCACCACCCCCTACGGCGCCGACAGCGCCGAGGCGGACGGTTCCGCCGGCTGGTCCTTCGCTGTCTCCCGGCGCGAGGATCAGAGCGTCATCCAGTACGGCCCGGAGAGCTACGTGATCGTCGATGCGTTTGTGGTTGGCGGCTGATCTGGTTGGCGGCTGATGGATCAGACCCGTCGTTAGCCTGAATCATGTCCCTTCCACCTCGGTGATCGCCATGCCCCGCCAGATCGGTGAGCGCTACCACTGCCCGAAGTGCGGAGCCCAGATCGTCTACGAGAAGCCCTGTCCCTGCCCCGAGGGCAGCCCCCATTCAGAGATCTGCTGCGGGGAGCAGATGCAGCGGCTGCAGCCCAAAGCCGGCGCCTGAGCGCGGATCCCTCGGAGGCCTCTGTGACCTCCAGACCCTCACGGCACCGGCGAGGTCTGCCGCCGGCCGGGGGGGTGATCGGCTTCGGCGATCCCCAGGCCGTCGCCTTCCCCAGCTGCGCTGGAGCGTCTGCCACAGCGACCGGCTGATGCCCACCCGGGTGTGACCCGCGGGCTCGTTCCGCTGCGGCCGTCGCCGCGCCGCGATGCGGTGCGCTTCCAGCCCTGGAGCTACCGCGGCCTGTGGTGGGTGAGGCACGACGCCAACGCGCCTGCATGGCCCGGGCGTGCATGGCCAGTGGCTCTGGATCGACCCGCGGCCCGTCACGGCTCCGACCGGGTCAGCAGGGTCTCCATGAGCTCGATCCCGCACGAGGGTGATGGGGTTGTCGCGTCAGAGGGACAGGAAGGTGTAAGGCATCCTCGAGCCCGTGATCCACGGTCTCAAGGACTGCTGCCGGGAGCGCCTTGCTGCGGCGGTCGGCGGCCGGTACGTTTCCGGCCTGCTCTTCCTGTGCTCTGGCGATGCGCTGCTTCGTTCCGCGCTTCGGCCGTCCGGCCGCCATCTCCCTGCTGGCGGCCCTGACCCTCGCTGGTTCGGGGGCTGCGCCGCGTGCGCTGGCCAATGAGACGCCGCAGGCCGATGCACTCGCCGCCATCCACCAGGTGTGGCCGGAGGAGCATGTGACCCGTGCGATCCGTGTGGCCTACCTGGAGAGCGGGCTCTCGCCCACCGCGCGCGGCTGCGAGGGCGACTGCTTCGGCCTGTTTCAGATTCACTACAGCGCCAACAGGCGGCTGATGGCGTTGATGGGGATCAGGTCGCCCGAGCAGCTGTTCGACCCCGTCGTGAACTCCAGCGTGGCCTACCGGCTGTTCCGGGAAGCGGGTTGGGCACCCTGGGGCATCGAGCCGTGAGGGGCGGCATGATGGGTCGATTGACCCGCCATTGATGGCCGTTGCTGCGTTTGCCATCGTTGCCGGCCTGGCGGCGCTGATCGTGCCCGCCACCGCCACCGCCCAGGGGGGCTCCCTGTGGGACAACATCGACGAAACGAAAATGGCACCCCCCACGTGTCCGGCTCCTGCCGCGAGACCACGGGGCCGCGCCACCCAGCCAGCCAAGGGATCGATGGGGGGAGTGCCTGACGGACGCCCCGGACGAAGCGACGAGTAGTCGCTATCCAGCATCACGCGGGTGGGCATGGGAACCATCGCAGAACGGGGCATGCTGCGTGTGCTTGCACAGTCGAGACTCTCCTGCCCGACGCACCGGAGGGGACTCACGTCGAAGGAAACTGCCGGACCAGGCCGATAGGCTGACCTGGCCAATCGGGCCCTGCCGGTGAAGGAGATCAGCGTTCTTGAGATGGCGGGCCGGCTCGTCGCCCGCTTCGCCGCCATCTCCGGTGCCATCGCCCTGCTGGTGTGGATCACCTGGGTGATGCTCGACCTCAAGCACCTGCAGTCAGGCTTCACCCTGCCCTGAGCAGGCCGGCTCCCTGCTCTATGCCTTCAGCGGGCGGGGAGCGGGCGGCCGCAGGGGCCGTTCACGAACCGGCGACTGACAAAGGGAGAGGTCATGGCCCGCAACAGGGCGCTGTAGCTGAGCTGATAGCGCTGTTCATCGCCCACCTGCAGCGGCCTGCCGATGCTTTCCACCACCAGATGGTCGCTGGATGCACCGCGGATGGTCACTCCCCCAGGGCCAGCAGGGCCCGTTGCACCGAAGGGGGATCAGCGCAGCGCTGCGGCCCGGGAAGACCAGCGTGGGCCACGGAAGAAAAACTCGTGTGCCCGCGGTCGCCCCACGCCTGGCTGGGCTTGAGCTTGGCCTCGATCACCTCCGCCACCAGGGTGATCGCATCGGTGTATAAGCCGGGGATCGCCGTGCGCCCCAGGGGCTCACGCCCCAGCAGCAGGGCTTCCCCCAGGCGCAGATGGTTGATCCGCCCGGGATCCCCCCCGGCCGCCAGCCAGGGCAGAGTGGCGGAGTTGCCACCTGAGCACCAGGGCAACCGCAGAGCGAAGCGGCGCTGCAGGGTCGTGGCCAGGCTGGACAGTTCCGCCATGTTGATCGCGTCCGGGGCGATGCCGTGCTGGCAGCCCAGGTTGGTGCCGATTCCCATCAGCAGCACCCCATGGCGCACCCCCTGGTGGGCTGCCGTGGCCGCCAGGGCCTCCAGCACGCGCACTTCGCTGTTGCAGCTGATGGCGGCATGGGCCACCACCCGCTCCACCTGGCTGAGCATCGGCGAACGAATCAACAGCATCGGCACCGCCATCCCGCTGCCAGGGTTCGGGCGTTGTGATTCAGCCGCTCGAAGTGAATCTCGAGCCGTGGTGCACTCAAGCGGGCACGGCCCGTTCGGCGCTGAGCTCGGGGAAGGCGCGCACCACCATGGCCACGAGACGCGACGCCGGTCGGCTGATGGCATCGGTCACCGGGATGGCGAGCTCGGCCTCATAGAGCGCGATGGCGGCTGTCAGTTCGGCGTCATTCATGCCTTCGTGGTTGAGCGTGAGTCCGATCACCCGGGTGGGCGCGAACGCCTCGATCATCCGGATCTCACTGGCTGGCGTGGGCATGGGCACAAAGGGGAAATCACTCAGATTGCGCCGGGCCGGGGCATGTTGCAGGATCACCGCCTGGGGCTGGCTGCCCCGCAGGATGAAGCTCGATGAGAGGTAGGCGGGATGGCTGAGGGCCCCCTGGCCCTCGATCACGATCACCTCCGGCCGGTCACTCTCATAGGCCGCCAGCACCGCCGCCTCCACCTCGCCGGAGCAGAACTGGGACGGGACGGCATCGAGGGGCACCCCGAAGCGGCCCCCCTGGATCAGGCCTTCTGGCCGGTGCTCACCAGCACGGCGATGCGGGGGCAGCGGACCCGGGCGATGGAGCCACTGAAGAGCCGCAGATCGCGCAGGGCGGCAGGGCGGCGCACGTCCCGGATCGACACGCCATGGCGCTCAGCCTGGGCCTTGAACTCGGCATCGTCGTTGAGGAACTCCCGCATGCCGCTCACCAGGTTGAGCCCTGCGGCCATCACCTCCAGCAGGATGCGGCGATCCTCCTGAGAGAACAGTCCGCTGGCCGGAGCCATCCCGTAGATGAGGCTGGCGGGTCCTGGTCCGACCAGGGCCAGGGCCTGGTCCATACAGGCCACGATCGGGATGCCGTTGGCGACACCGTCCAGCATCAGTCCGGCGTCCAGCCCGGCACAGTGGCTGTCGATCACGGCTCGGATCTCAAAGGCGTCGCAATGACGCACCAGGCCGTGGGCTGTCTTGCCATCGAGGCAGGAGAAGTGGCCTTCGCAATACACAACTGCGGCCGGTGCTCGGACTGAACTGCGTCCGGTTGCGGCCAGGGTCAGGTCGGGGACCTGTAGGGGGATTACCAAAGGAACCAGGCCGTGCCTGCGTCGCAGAAGGCTGCAGTGCAGAAAGCCGCAGCGCAGACTTTGGCAGCACAGAGGTAGCCGCCAGGTGGCGTGGATCGACGCAGCCTAGGGAACTGATCCGGTTGGAGGGGATCGCCCAGGGCAACGGCTGTCGCAGGATCAGCGCTTGCCGTTCACGATCACCGGGCTGCCTCCGGCCGCAGCAGTGCCCGGAAGGGCCGGCACCACAGCGGTCTCACCGTCCCACTTGTCGAGGAACAGCTTGTAGAGCACCAGGTCGTCGAGGCTGGAATTGAGCGTCTGGTAGCGCTTGGCCTCCTGCTCGGCGATCTTCACTTCCGTCTGAGCCCGCAGCAGCTGCTGCTCGGCGATCTGCTTCTGCTCGATCGCGGCGCGGTACTCCTCGGCGATCTGCAGGCCGGTGAGGTCAAGGCCCTGCACGTTCACATAATCAAATTTCCGCAGTTCCTCGGCCACCTTCTCCTGCACGATCTCGGAGATGCTGTTCCACTCGGTGGCGATGGTCACCAGCTCGTACTGGGAGAACACCGATTTCAGCGCCTTCAGCAGCGACGGCTGGATCACCCGCGGATAGATCTGCTGGTTGTCTGTGGCGATGGTTTCGTAGATGCGGCCGGCCTCGCTGGGTTTCATGGCGTACTTCACCGTGGCCGTGGCCTGGATCACCTGCAGATCCTTGGTGAGGGTGGAGAACTGTTCGGGCCGCACCTGGGTGCGCACATCGAACGGGGAGACGTTCTGAACCAGCGGCAGCTTGAAATTCGCGCCCGGCGACCGCGGCGCACCGGTGACCTTGCCGAGGGTGGTGACCACGGCCACGTTGCCGGCCGGCACGATGAAGATCGTCTGGCTCAGCAGGATCACCAGCCCCAGCACCACACCCAGGATCAGGCTGAGGCCCGCACCCGGTCCATCGGGGCTGGCGGAGCGAAGCGGAGACTGCATCGGGATGGGGTCAATGCCGAACCCTAGTGCGATCAGCCGGGCTGAGCCTGCTGGTGATCACACGGTGCCGGCGCGGGCCGTGGTCAGAGCAGCAGTCACACCAGCGGCCGCCCGTCGCGGCGGCGGATCGCCACCACCCCCGGCCGGGGCGGGCGTCCGGGCACCGGTGAGGGCCAGTTCGAGCCCAGCGGCACCTGCCGCAGCTGCTCGAAGCGGCCGCCGTCGCGGTCTGCCAGGGTGTGGGCCTGGAACTCCTCGCCGCCGCGCTGGCGGGTGCCGTGGATCTCGCCCGGGTGCTGCACCGCCAGGAACAGGGTGGTCTCCTCCCGGTCGAAGCACGGCCCGCACAGCTCGCACTCCATCGGCCCGGTGGCGAACAGCAACGCCTCGCCGGCGCGCGGGCCGCTGGCCGGGAACAGCCAGCAGGCGTTGTTGCCGAACACGTCCAGGCTGCTGCCGCTGGAGCGGTCGGTGACCATCCACACATTGCCGGCGCGGTCGATCGCCAGGTTGTCGGGCATGGCGAAGCCCATGCCTCCCTGCCAGGGGGTGCCGCCCGTGGCCACCATCCGCCAGCGGAAACCGCTGGCATCACCCCGCTGCAGGCCGTCCTCCAGGCGCATCACCCAGCCGTAGGGCCAGCTCGCCTCCCCCCGCGGGCCACGGAAGATCGCCGGATCGGCCCGCCCCTCGCCGTCGCTGCCGCCGGCGGTGAAGGCGATCAGCAGATCGCCGCTGCGCGGGTCGATGTCGGTGTCCTCAGGACGCGCCGCCGGCGTGGCTCCCACGGCGTTGGCGGCCAGGTGGGCGTCGATCAGGATCGCCCCCTGCCGCTCCTCGCCGCTGCCCGGGTAGAGGTCGGCCAGGCGGCGGTGCTGGCTGAGGTAGGCCGCCACCTCGGCGTCGCTGGCCAGGGCCTCGGCGCCGGGCTGGCTGCGGTCGCGGTGGGGCAGCAGGGTGGGCTGGCTGAGATCGAAGCGCTCGTAGTGGCTGGGGCGCAGCGGTGCCAGCGGTGTGTCCGGCGCCAGGGCCAGCCACCGCCCCGTGCCGTCGGCGTCGAACACCGCCGCCTCCAGCCGGCCCCGCTCCAGCAGCCGCGAGTTCGCCGGATCGGCCGGATCGCGCACCAGCTCCTCGCTCACGAACGGGTAGAGTTGGCCGCCGGGGCGGTCGCAGCCGGAAAACACCACCCGCGGCCGGCGGGCGGTGGCCTGCACCGCCACCGCCTCGTGGCGGAAGCGGCCCAGCCAGCTGTGCTTCACCGCCGGCTGATCCGGGCGTCGTGGATCGAGTTCCACCATCCAGCCGTACTTGTTGCCCGCCAGGCCGAAGGGGTTGCCCAGGCCGTCGAGCCGGCTGCCGTCGAAGCGGAAGGGCCGCTCCGCCGGCGGCGGCGAGGAGCCGTCGGCGTACACCCGCTCCACCACCTGGCTCTGATAATTCTCCTCGGCCGAGAGCACCGTGCCCCACGGGGTCTGGCCGCCGGCGCAATTGGCGAAACTGCCGATCACCTGCTCGCCCAGCCCGTCGTCGTAGCCAAGCCGCTGGCCCCTGCGGAACACGGCCGCCGCCGGACCGCTGCAGCGCAGGCGCTGCTCCGGCCGCTGCAGGCCGCTGAGGCCGGTGATGCGCCGGTCGTGGCGGCCCGGGGTGGCGCGCCAGGCGCCATCGGCATCGCGGGCGATCCCGGCCACGCCGATGCCCAGGTCGGCCATGGCGGCGCTGGCCACCGCCAGCAGTGGCTGGCGCAGCGGATCATCCGCCGCCAGCGCAGCCACATCCACCCGGCCGCCGCGGGGCACCAGCGCCTGGCGCAGCTCCTCGAAGGGCAGCGTGGTGCCGGTGGCCTCGGCGTAGCCCTCCATCCAGGCCCGGGGGCTGATGTACTCGAAGTTCACCGTCAGCAGCGCCCGGCCGCCCTGCAGCGGCGTGAACGCCAGGTCGTCGTTGTTGAAGCCGAAGCGGCCATCGGCCAGCGGCTCGCCCCAGGTGAACAGCAGATCGCTGCGATAGCCCTCCGGCACCACCAGCCGGTCATCGATGGCGATGCGGCTGTAGAGCTGGCGCTGCTGCGCCGCCGTGCGGCCGTCGCCGGGCAGGGGCAGCGGCCCGGGCAGCGGCTCGAAGGGCAGGGCGCTGGCCGGGGCGTCTGGTGGGGCGGCAGCGGCGCGGGGCCGTGCCCGGGCGGCAAGCGCGGGCGCGGCGGCCCCCAGGCCCAGCAGTTCGATCAGCAGGGTGCGGCGATTCATGGCGGGGCGGGACGGGGCGGCCCAGCACAGTCACGCGCCAATCCATCACGACCAGCGCCGGCGGCTCGGCATTCCACGACACACGACCCCCGGATGCGGGGCATGCACCTGCCCACCGGTGACACCGGGCTCAACCCTTGAGCTGGTCGAGCCGTTGCCTCAGCTCTGCGAGCTCCCGGCGCACGTCTGCCTGATCGTCCCCAGGCTCCGGCCGCTGACCAGCAGTGCTGCGCTCCAGCTGCTCGTAGGAGCTGAGGCTGCGGAACATCAGCCCACCGCCGCTGGCGATCATCACCACGTAGACCATCAGCTGCCAGAGGGTGGCGGGCCTGAAGCTGATGCGCACGCTGTTCAGAACCCCCACGAACAACGCGGCCAGGGATCCCCACACCAGCAGCCTGGCCCAGCGCTGGAAGCTGCCGGTGAACAGCAGGCATACGCCGATGCCCAGGGGGATCATCAGCAGGCCCCTCGTGTGGTCCCCGAGTGCACCATCACCTGGTTGAGGAACAGGAACACCCCGGCTCCGAACAGGCAGCCGCCGACCGTGAACATCAGCGCGTCACCGGCAGGATGCGCACGGCTCATGGGTGCCCGGGTGTGCTGCTTCTCCGCAGGGTAGTGGTGTTCAGCCGTCGTGACCGGGGCATCGATCGACAGCCGAGGCGGTGGAGGCCTCCCCCACCCCTAGCCTCAGGCCACTGCCGCCTGGCCCCATGACCGCCGCGCCCACCGAGTGCAGCACCGAAAGCAGCCCAGGGTGCAGCCCGCGCACCATCCGCGTGCAGCTCAGCGCCGATCCCTACCCGGTGGTGATCGGCGCCGGCAGCCTGGCCAGGCTGGGTGAGCAGATCGGTGACCGGGGCTTCCGGGAGGGCACCCGGATGCTGGTGGTGACAAACCCGGTGGTGCATCACCACTACGGCAGCTCCGCCCTGGCCAGCCTGCGGCAGGCGGGATTCGAAGCCAGCGAACTGGTGATCGAGGCCGGTGAAGACCAGAAGACGCCCGCCACCGTTGCCCGGATCCACGACGCCGCCTTCGAGAACAGGCTCGAGCGCGGCTCGCTGATCGTGGCCCTGGGCGGCGGCGTGGTGGGCGACATGGCCGGCTTCGCCGCCGCCACCTGGCTGCGCGGCATCGCCGTGGTGCAGGTGCCCACCA
>JBFLKL010000098.1:0-12726 GCA_040883175.1 Synechococcaceae cyanobacterium
CCCTGCAGGCCAGGGTGGCCGCGGCGGCCGAAGGGCCCCTGCTGGTGCTGCGCTCGGCCGGCGGATGGCTGCTGGGCAGTCCGGCTGATTCCCCCGATCCCGCTGCGCTGGAGCCCCTGCTGGCCGGCGATGGCCTGATCGCTGCTCCGCTCGAGCTGGACGGCGACAGCGTCCGGGTGTGGACCCGCCTGCAGGCGGCCACGGGGCGCCATGGTGGCCCGTCCGGGCAGCTCCAGGCCACGCTCGCGGCTGCCCGCAGGGAGCGGGATGGCCGGGCCTGGTGGTCCGATTCCCTCGAGACCCTGGCGCAGCAGGCTCAGTCGCGCCAGGCGCCCCGTCGGCTGCTGGAGGACCTGGCCGCCCTGGATCTCCCCGATGCTCCGCTGCGCTGGGGTCTGGCTGCCGAGCCGGCCCGAGAGCTGCTGAACGGCTGGTCCCCCTGGAGGCTGCTCTCGGCTCTGGCGGGGCAGCCCCTTGCGGATCCGGTGCAGGGCCTGGGCCTGGCGCTCCAGAGCGAGGATGGCGCCCTGCACCTGCGGGCCAGGCTGAGTTATGGCTGAACTCCTCCTGCTGCGCCACGGCATCGCCGAGGAGCGCAGCTCCGACCGTGATGACGCCGAGCGGGCCCTGACGGCCGCCGGCCGCGCCCGCGCCCAGGCAGTGCTGGCCCGGCTGCTGCACCTCGGGTTGGAGTGCACCGCCCTGTTCAGCAGCCCGCTGAAACGGGCGCGTCAGACGGCCGAGCTGGCCTGCGCCGCCGGTCTGGCCCCGTCGATGCAGCTGGCCGAGGGGCTGGCGCCGGGCGGTGACCCCTGGCCCCTGCTGCAGGCCGCGAGGGCCGAGCGGCGGGTGGTGCTGGTGGGTCATGAACCCGATCTGGGGCTCCTCGCCGCGGCCCTGATCGGTGCTGAGCCAGGCACGGTGCTGCTCAAGAAGGCCGGGGTGGCACTGCTCCAGCTGGAGTCCGACCCCGGCTCGACCCGTCCCCGGGGCCAGCTGCTTTTGCTGATGGGTCCACGGCAGCTTCTGGCAGGCAGCTAGCGCTACGGCGCTCGACGGGGGTCGGCCGTAGGGTCGGCCCAGCCCTGCGTGCCCGCCTGCCCGTGAGTGACACTGCGACGCACACCGCCAGTGATGCCCTGACGGCCCCGGCCGAGGGACCGCCGTTCCGGCCGGGGCTTGAGGGTGTTCCGGCCACCCAGTCGGCCATTTGTGACATTGACGGCCGCCAGGGGCACCTCACCTACCGCGGCTATGACACGGCCATCCTGGCGTCCCAGAGCACGTTTCTGGAAACCGCCCATCTGCTGATCTGGGGTGATCTGCCCACCGCGGTGCAGCTGCGGGAGTTCGAGCATGAGGTGCAGATGCACCGGCGGGTGAGCTTCCGCATCCGCGACATGATGAAGAGCTTCCCGGCCCAGGGCCATCCGATGGATGCCCTGCAGGCCAGCGCCGCCTCCCTGGGGCTCTTCTATTCCCGCCGCGCCCTCGACAACCCCGAATACATCTACGGGGCGGTGGTGCGCCTGCTGGCCAAGATCCCCACGATGGTGGCGGCGTTCCAGCTGATCCGCAAGGGCCAGGATCCGATCCAGCCCCGCGACGATCTGCCCTACGCGGCCAACTTCCTCTACATGCTCACCGAGCGGGAGCCCGATCCGCTGGCGGCCCGAATCTTCGACGCCTGTCTGATCATCCATGCCGAACACAGCCTCAACGCCAGCACCTTCAGCGCCCGGGTGACGGCCAGCACGCTCACCGATCCCTATGCCGTTGTCGCTTCTGCGGTGGGCACCCTGGCGGGCCCCCTGCATGGCGGCGCCAACGAGGACGTGCTGGCCATGCTCGAGGTCATCGGCAGCGCTGACCAGGTGGAGCCCTGGCTGGACCGGGCCATCGCCGAGCGCCACAAGATCATGGGCTTCGGCCATCGGGAATACAAGGTGAAGGATCCCCGCGCGGTGATCCTGCAGGGCCTGGCCGAGCAGCTGTTCGACCGCTTCGGCCACGATCCGCTCTACGACCTGGCCTGTGCCCTCGAGCAGGCGGCGGCCGAGCGGCTGGGGCCCAAGGGCATCTATCCCAACGTCGACTTCTACTCCGGGCTGGTGTACCGCAAGCTCGGCATCCCCCGGGATCTGTTCACGCCGATCTTCGCCATCGCCCGCACCGCCGGCTGGCTGGCCCACTGGAAGGAGCAGCTTGGCGCCAACCGCATCTTCCGGCCCTCGCAGATCTACACCGGCTCGGTGCCCCGCCAGTGGCAGCCCCTGGAGGCCCGCTAAGTTGCCCCCATCTGAGCAGCCCCCATGGTGAGCACCTCGGCCCCCGGCAGCGCACCGGGGCTCGACGCAGCCGCAGGCCTCGATCTCCAGGCCAGCTTTGAAGCGCTCCTCCAGGGCGTCGGCCTCAGCCCCGGGGCGGCCCACCTGCTGTGGCTGCCGCTGCCGATGGTGCTCGTGCTGGTGGCAGCCGTGGTTGGCGTTCTGGTGAACGTCTGGCTGGAGCGCAAGATCTCCGCCGCCGTGCAGCAGCGCATCGGTCCGGAGTACGCCGGTGCCCTCGGCATCCTCCAGCCGATGGCCGACGGTCTCAAGCTGGTCTTCAAGGAGGACATCATCCCGGCCCGGGCCGACGGCCTGCTGTTCACCCTCGGACCGGTGCTGGTGCTGATCCCGGTGATCCTCAGCTGGCTGGTGGTGCCCTTCGGCCAGCACCTGCTGATCAGCAATGTGGGCGTTGGCATCTTCCTGTGGATCTCCCTCAGCAGCATCCAGCCGATCGGCCTGCTGATGAGCGGCTATGCCTCCAACAACAAATACTCTCTGCTGGGCGGCCTGAGGGCGGCGGCCCAGTCGATCAGCTACGAGATCCCCCTGGCCCTGGCGGTGCTGGCGGTGGTGATGATGAGCAACTCCCTCAGCACCGTCGACATCGTCGACCAGCAGACCGGTGCCGGCATCCTCAGCTGGAACATCTGGCGCCAGCCGGTGGGCTTCGTGATCTTCTGGATCTGCGCCCTGGCCGAATGCGAACGCCTGCCCTTCGACCTGCCGGAGGCCGAGGAGGAGCTGGTGGCGGGCTATCAGACCGAGTACGCCGGCATGAAGTTCGCCCTCTTCTACCTGGGCAGCTACATCAACCTGGTGCTCTCGGCCCTGCTGGTGTCGGTGCTCTACCTGGGGGGCTGGGGCTTCCCGCTGCCGGTGGAGTGGCTGGCCGGCTGGCTGGGCCAGCCCATCGATGCTCCCCTGGTGCAGGTGATCACCGCCTCGGTGGGCGTGGTGATGACCGTGCTCAAGGCCTACCTGCTCGTGTTCCTGGCGATCCTGCTGCGCTGGACCACCCCCCGGGTGCGCATCGATCAGCTGCTCGACCTGGGCTGGAAGTTCCTGCTGCCCATCGCCCTGGTCAACCTGCTCGTCACCGCCGCCCTCAAGCTCGCCTTCCCGGCTTTCTTCGGCGGTTGAGCACCGCAGCGGCCAGCTCCGGGCGCCGGCCGCCATCATGGTCAGGCGGTTGCGACCAGCCGCCCTCCCCGCCCCACCATCGGCGTCCCTCGCCTCTCCGCTGAGTCAGTTCCATGTTCGGATTCCTCAAGAAAGTCGGCGACTACACCCGCGATGCGGTGGGTGCTGCCAACTACATGACCCAGGGTCTGGCGGTGACCTTCGACCACCTGCGCCGCCGCCCGGTCACGGTGCAGTACCCCTACGAGAAGCTGATCCCCTCGGAGCGCTACCGCGGCCGCATCCACTACGAGTTCGACAAGTGCATCGCCTGCGAGGTGTGTGTGCGGGTGTGCCCGATCAACCTGCCTGTGGTGGACTGGGTGATGAACAAGGCCACCAAGAAGAAGGAGCTGCGCAACTACTCGATCGACTTCGGGGTGTGCATCTTCTGCGGCAACTGCGTGGAGTACTGCCCCACCAACTGCCTGTCAATGACCGAGGAGTACGAGCTCTCCGCCTTCGACCGCCACAGCCTCAACTACGACAACGTGGCCCTCGGCCGCCTTCCCACCAGCGTCACCAGCGATCCGGCGGTGGTCGCCCTGCGGGAGCTGGCCTACCTGCCCAAGGGCGCCATGGATCCTCACGGCGTCCCGGACAGCGAGCCGCGGGCGGGCAGACTGCCTGAGCAGGTCCTCGAGACCCTGCCCAAGGCTGACACCACCGAGGAGAAGGGCTGATGACGATCGCTTCCACCACCCAGCAGATCTGCTTCGCCGTTCTCGCGGTCACCGTCGTCGCCGGTGCCCTGGGCGTGGTGCTGCTGCCCAACGTGGTCTATGCCGCCTTCCTGCTGGGTGGTGTGTTCCTCTCGGTGGCGGGGCTCTACCTGATGCTCAACGCCAGCTTCGTGGCTGCCGCCCAGGTGCTGGTGTATGTGGGCGCGGTGAACGTGCTGATCCTGTTCGCGATCATGCTGGTGAACAAACGCGAGGATCTCTCGGCGATTCCCGGCCTCGGACTGCGCCGTCTGCTCTCCGGCCTGGTGTGTGGGGGGCTGTTCGTGCTGCTGATCAGGGTGGCCTTCACCACTCCCTGGGGCAGCGGTCCGGAGCCGGTCGGTGAGGAGGCCACGATCCGGATCGGTGAACACCTCTTCTCCGACTACCTGCTGCCCTTCGAACTGGCCTCGGTGCTGCTGCTGATGGCCATGATCGGGGCCATCGTGCTGGCCCGCCGTGATGTCTTCAGCGAGGATATCGGCACCGGCGAAAGCGTGGATCAGGGCCTGATCGAGAAGGCCCGCACTCCGCTGCTGCTCGATCGCAGCGCTCGCTGATCCCCTCACTCCGGTCCCCCCTTCCCTCTGCGCGCAATCCAGCCGCTCCCGCCTTCGATGGATCTCTCCCTGTCCACCGGCATTCCCCTGCAGGCCTTCCTGGTGCTGGCGGCTGTGCTGTTCTGCACCGGAGTGTGGGGCCTGATCAACAGCCGCAACGCCGTGCGGGTGCTGATGAGCATCGAACTGATGCTCAATGCCGTGAACATCAACCTGATGGCCTTCTCCAGCTACCTCGACGGTCAGCTGATCAGGGGCCAGGTGTTCGCGATCTTCGTGATCACCGTGGCTGCCGCCGAAGCCGCCGTGGGCCTGGCGATCCTGCTCTCCCTCTACCGCAACCGCGACACGGTGGACATGGAGCGCTTCAACCTGCTGCGCTGGTAGGCCGTCCATGCACCTGGAGCGTGTCTGGCTGATCGCGCGCTCCGGCAGCCTGGCCGCCCAGCGGCAGAGCCGCCGCTGCGCCGAGGATCTGCGCCGCCTGGGAGTGACCGTGCTCACGGCCCAATCCGGTGCCGCCACCGACCCCTTCCCCGGCCTGCTCGCCACCGAAGATCAGCTTCCCGATCTGGCCGTGGTTCTCGGAGGCGATGGCACCGTCCTTGGCGCTGCCCGCCATCTCGCTCCGCTTGCCGTCCCCATTCTCTGCTTCAACGTGGGCGGCAACCTGGGTTTCCTCACCCACGACCGCCGTCTGCTGCGGCTGGAGAGCGAGCCCAGCCGGCGGCGCAATGGCAGTGTCGATGACGGCACCGCCACCGACCCCGCTGCCCCGCCCGAACCCAGCCTCTGGCAGCGCCTGCGCCACGACCGCTTCGCCCTCGAGAGCCGCATGATGCTGCAGGTGCGCATCCATCGTGGCGATGGGGTGGAGACCGAGCTGCTCGACCATCACGTGGCCCTCAACGATTTCTACGTGCGGCCCGGGCCGGACGAACTGCCCCCCACCTGCGTGCTGGAGCTGGAGATCGACGGCGAGGTGGTGGACCAGTACCGCGGCGACGGCCTGATCATCGCCACCCCCACCGGCTCCACCGGCTACGCCATGGCGGCTGGGGGGCCGATCCTGCACCCGGGGATCGAGGCCATCGTGGTCAATCCGATCTGTCCGATCAGCCTCTCCAGCCGTGCCCTGGTGGTGCCGCCGCGCGCCGAGCTCACCCTCTGGCCCCTGGGCGAGAGCAGCCGGCGGGTGAGGCTCTGGAAGGACGGAGCCCATGCCGCCACCCTCGAACCCGGCGATCGGGCCGTGGTGCGCCGCGCCGAACACTCCGCGTTGATGGTGCAGCTGGACCACAGCCCCTCCTACTACCGCACCCTCACCCACAAGCTGCATTGGGCCGGCAGCCTGATCGCCGCCCAGCCGTCGCACAATTAGGCAGCTGCACCGCGGGCCGTGGGTCTGGAGATCGAACGCCGCTTCCTGGTGAGCGGCGATGGCTGGCGGCGCCATGTGCGCTGGCAGGGCGAGCTGCGGCAGGGCTATCTCACCAGCACCCCCGGCGGCTTCACCCTGCGGGTGCGTCTCAGCCAGGAGCTCGGTGTCCCTGGGGTGGATCCGGCGGCCGGCACCCGGGCCTGGCTCACCCTCAAGGCGCCGGCCCCGGCGGGCGAGCCCCGCGCGGGCGAGGGGCTGGTGCGACACGAGTTTGAATACCCGATCCCTCCTGCCGACGCGGGCGCGTTGCTGGCCCTCACGGAGCGGCGGCTGAGCAAGCGCCGTCATGGCCTGGATCTGGCCGGCGGCGACTGGGTGGTGGATGTGTTCGAGGGAGGCAATGCACCGCTGGTGGTGGCGGAGGTGGAACTGGACCAGCCTGACCAGCCGGTGGCGGTGCCGGACTGGTGCGGCCTGGAGCTCACCGGTCGCCATGAGCTCAGCAATGCCGCCCTGGCCCACGAACCTTTCGGCAGCTGGCCGGCGGAACGGAGGCAACCGCTGCTTGAGGCCCTAGGATCGGATCTCTAAAGGTTTTCTGAAGGTTTCGCCTTGCTGGGTCTCTACGACAGCCACGGGGTTCTGCGCTACGCGGGGCGGGATCAGGCCGATTGCCTCGCCTATGCCGAGCTCTTCGGCCTCGATGAGGCCGCCTACAGCCTCGAGCCCCTGGCGGTGCGGGTGATGGATCTGGCAGCTTCTGCAGACTCCGCCGCGGTTCCGGCGTTCTGACGGTCAACGGGTCAGTGCAGTCTTGTGGCCGTGTCCGATTCGCTCGGCTCCAGGGCGCAGCAGTTCACCCCCTCGCGGCAGATCTTGCCGTGGTCCATGGCCCAGTTCAGCAGGGCCACGCGGTTCTTGGAACCGGTCTTGGTGAAGATGTTGCTCACGTGGTTGTCCACCGTGCGCTTGCTGATCGTCAGCCGGCCGGCGATCTCCTGATTCGTCAGACCCTCCGCCACCAGGGCGATGATCTCCAGTTCCCGCTCCGACAGGTGGCGGTCCGCAAGGGGGCGCTCCTGGGAGCGGCGATCAGTCAGGGGGCGATCGTCGGGCTGAAGACCCTGCGCCGGGCTGTGGATAGAGTCTCGACCCATGCCGGCGCGGATGCCCTGTCCGCCCACTCTAGGCAGCGGCTGCACCGGTGCATGATGGGTCCTGCGTCTCAGGGCCCGGCTTGCTGCTCCAACAGGCTTTGGCCAGTGGCCGCACGGCGATCACCGCTGAAGTCACCCCGCCGCGGGGTGGTGATCCCTCCCGCACCCTCGCCGCCGCGCGTCAACTGCGTGGCTGGGTGCATGCCATCAACGTGACCGATGGCAGCCGTGCCGTGATGCGCATGAGCAGCCTGGCGGTGTGTCGGTTGCTGCGGGAGGAGGGGCTCGAGCCCGTGCTGCAGATGGCCTGCCGGGACCGCAATCGCATCGCCCTGCAGGCAGACCTCCTCGGCGCCCATGCCCTCGGTCTGCGCAACCTGCTCTGCCTCACCGGTGATCCGGTGCGGGCAGGCGATCAGCCCAGGGCCCGGGCGGTGAACGAGCTGGAGGCCGTGCGTCTGCTGCGCCTGGTGGATCAGCTCAACCGGGGGGTCGATCCGGTGGCCGGAAGTCTTCCCGATGGCGGCACCACCTTCTTCGCAGGTGCCGCCGCCGACCCCCAGAGCCCCAGCTGGACAGGGCTGCGGGCTCGGGTGCGGCGCAAGCAGGAGGCAGGCGCCCGCTTTCTCCAGACCCAGATGGTCACCGATACGGTGGCGCTGCGGCGCTTCGTGGAGGAGATCGCCGCGCCCCTGGGATTGCCCGTGCTGGCCGGCGTGTTCCTGCTCAAGTCGGCCCGCAACGCGGCCTTCATCAACCGTGTGGTGCCGGGGGCGAACATCCCCCAGTCGGTGATCGATCGCCTGGCGGAGGCATCCGATCCTGCTGACGAGGGGATCCGCATCGCCGCCGAGCAGGTGGCCAGCTACGTGACCATCGCCCAGGGTGTGCACCTGATGGCGATCAAGGCCGAGGAGCGGATCCCATTGATCCTCGAGCGCGCCGGCCTGAGAAGCAATGGGATTGCTGCTGATGTGCCCCTGAGCCTCAGCTCGCCTGGCTCAGGCTGAGATCGGTGCCAAGCAGCTCGGCCAGGGCCTTCTGGTGGGGCGACGGCTCGAGCACGTCCTGCCGCCGGGCGTCGGTGATCAGCCAGTCGAGCGCAGCCTCCTGCAGGTCAAAGTGGTCGCCGTTCCGATCCACGCAATAGCGGCCGAACACGAGTTTCTCGGCCAGTCGCACGCCGGGGCCGATCCGCGAGTAGTCAAAGATGATCGAATTGTCGATCGTGGCGCCCTCACAGATCTGGCAGCTGGGTCCGATCATCGCCGGTCCGATGATGGTGACACCATCCTCGATGCGGGTCATTCCGCCCACGTAGACCGGGCCCTGCACCGTGATCTTGTCCCAGTTGGCGGCCACGTTCAGGCCGGTGAACACGCCCGGCATCACCTCCTTGCCGGGGATCTGCACCTGCCGCACCTCACCCAAAAGGACCCTGCGGATGGCCTGCCAGTAGTCGGGCACCCGGCCGATGTCCACCCATTCGAACTCCATCGGCAGGGCGTAGAAGGGGGCCCCGCTGTCCACCAGCAGGGGGAAGAGGTCCGAGCCGATGTCGAAGGGCACCCCGCTGGGGATGAAGTCGAGCACTTCGGGCTCGAAGATGTAGATGCCCGTGTTGATCATGTCGCTCGCGGCCTCCGCCACAGGCGGCTTCTCCTGGAAGGAGCGCACCTGCCCGTTGTCGTCGGTGACGACGACGCCGTAGCTGCTCACCTGATCGCGGGGCACCCGCTTGGTGATCAGGCTGGCCATCGCCCCCTTCTCCCGGTGGCGACGTACGGCCTCGGTGAGGTCGAGGTCGATCAGGGCGTCACCGCAGAGCACCACGAAGGTGTCGTCGAAGAAGCGCTGGAAATTCTGGATCTTCTTGAGACCGCCGGCCGAGCCCAGGGCCTCACCGATCAGTTCGCCATCCTCGATGCGGCCCTCGAAGCTGTAGGCGATCTCCACGCCGAAGCGCTGGCCGTCGCGAAAGTAGTTCTCGATCTCCTCGGCCAGGTGGGACACGTTCACCATCACTTCGGTGAAGCCGTGTTCCCGCAGCAGTTCCAGCAGGAACTCCATCACGGGTTTCTGGAGGATGGGGATCATCGGCTTGGGGATCGTGTGGGTGATGGGCCGCACCCGGGTTCCCTTGCCGGCCGCCAGGATCATCGCCTTCATCGGCGCGCACTCACTTCGGTCGGACGGGCAAGCCTAGGCCGTGCGCTAGGCGGCAAGCTGTGCTTGTGGTGGCAGCGCATCCGACGGCACAGGTGCTGCCAGGGCCACCGGTGCCTGCTGGTCTCCCGGCTCGCTCCGGGAGAGCCGCCGCAGCACCAGGGGGCCGAACAGACCATCGCGCTGGTGGAGCTCCAGGCAGCCCTGATGGCAGAGGAACAGCAGCGCCCAGAACACCCCCACCCGATCGCAGTCCAGCTCCGCCTCCCCAGGCCCGCTCACCACGGCGTCGCTCCAGGCCGCCACCAGGCAGTCGAAGCCGACCCAGGCCTGGGCCGGGCCCCAGTGCTGCAGGAAGCGGCTGAGGGCGGCGGTGGTCTCCGGCAGCTTTTCCCGGTGCGCCAGGGTGGCCACCTGCTCAATCGCCTCGCGCTCGCTGAAGCGCCGCCGCCGCCGGGGAGACCGTCCCTGTCCCTCATCCCGTTCGAGCTGCTCGGCGATGTCCTCGAGCTGGCGAATCAGTTCCCCGAGCGTCACCGGCCGTTGCAGCGGTGGCGGGGCCACCGGTCGCCGCCAGAGGTGTCGCTCCGGGCGCCGCGGCAGCGCCAGGGCGGCATCGATACCCCAGCCGGCCTCCGCCTCCTCGGCGGCCCAGTGGTCGCCCTCCGGCAGCGGCTCAGGCGGCAGGGTGCTGGCCTCGAGCAGCTGGGCCTTGAGGCTCACCAGCACCGAAGCGGCCAGAAAGGCTTCGCTGGTGTCAGCCAGATCCTGCTCGTAGCTCCCCCCCCGGCCGGGACGAGCCGCCGCCACCAGCCGCGGTACCGTGATGCGCTGGCGCAGCTGATCGAGGAAGCCGTCGACGACGGCGATCACATCCACATCCCAGGGGTCGATCTCCCCCCGTTCGGCCGCGTCCTGGAGCAGCCGGATGGCCAGCCTGGCTCCCGCCTGGGTCACTCCTCACTCCAGCGCTGGTCCATTGGCGTGAGGTCGCGGTGCATGGGCGGCGTGAGCTCGGTGTGAAGCGCCCGGCGAGGCTGGTCCGCAGCACCCTTGGCCAGGGTCACAGCCGCGGGTGCGCTCACGGTACCGATCACTGGCCGAGGACACCAGCCCCGCGGTCAGCCGTCCCCCTCACCGCTGCCTACAGGTTCGGCCTGGGCGGAACTCTGACCGGCCGCCGGAAGCAGGCCCAGCTGGGCATCCACCGTGGCCCTGTAGCGCTGCAGGTCGTTCTCCAGCTCCTGGATTCGCACCTGCTGGGCCTCCAACTCACCCTGGCGCTGCAGGGCCTCCACCTTGCGGGTCACCCCGCTCCAGACGGCGAACACCCACGCCGCCGTGGCTCCGATGCCGCCGACCACCAGAAGCAGGGCGGCCAGCGGCAGGGTTGACTTCATGCCCGGAAGGAAATGGACCGTGGTGGGGGCCGTGTTCTCGAGGGTGAACATCACCATCGCCAGGCCGAAGCTGAAGATCAGCAGAAAGTTCAGCTGTTTCATGGCGGTGTGGCTCAAGGGGAGGAGCGTAAGTCCAGCGGATCAGCCCGTCAGTGTCGGGGCCTGCAGGCCGGACTGGCGGATCAGGCTGCCCGCGGGAGTGGGGATCACCAGCGCCATGGCCGAGGTCTCGCGCCGCACCAGGGCCTCGATCGAGGCCCGGTAGCTGTCGGTCATGATGCGGGGGTAGAGCCCGATGCCGATGATCGGCACCAGCAGGCAGCTGATGACGTAGATCTCGCGAGGTTCGGCATCCACCAGATTGGTGTGGGCGGCCAGCTCGGTGTTCTCCTTCCCGAAGAAGATCTCGCGGAGCATCGACAGCAGGTAGATGGGCGTGAGGATCACGCCCACGGCTGCCAGGATCGCCATCACCACCCGGAAGCTGAGGGTGTAGGCCTCGCTGGTGACGAAGCCCACGAACACCATCAGCTCGCTGACGAAGCCGCTCATCCCAGGCAGGGCCAGTGACGCCAGGGAGCACACCGTCCAGAGCGCGAACATCTTGCGCATCTTCTGGCCGACGCCGCCCATCTCGTCAAGCTGCAGGGTGTGGGTGCGGTCGTAGGTGGCGCCCACAAGGAAGAACAGGCTGGCACCGATCAGACCGTGGCTGATCATCTGCAGCATCGCTCCGCTGGTGCCGAGAGCGCTGAAGCTGCCTACGCCGATCAGCACGAAACCCATGTGGCTGATGGAGCTGTAGGCGATCTTGCGCTTGAGGTTGCGCTGGGCGAAGGAGGTGAGCGCCGCGTAGATGATGTTCACCACCCCCAGCACCACCAGCAGGGGCGCGAACTGGGCGTGGGCCGCCGGCAGCAGCTGCACGTTGAAGCGCAGCAGGGCATAGCCGCCCATCTTGAGCAGGATGCCGGCCAGCAGCATGTGCACCGGTGCCGTGGCCTCCCCGTGGGCGTCGGGCAGCCAGGTGTGCAGGGGCACGATCGGCAGCTTCACACCGAAGGCGATCAGCAGGCCGGCGTAGCAGAGCAGCTGGAACTTCGCGGAGAAGTCCTTGGCCATCAGGGCTGTGTACTCGAAGCTGATGCTGTCGCCGTAGAAGGCCATCGCCAGGCCGGCGAGCAGGATGAACAACGAGCTGCCGGCGGTGTAGAGGATGAACTTGGTGGCGGCGTACTGCCGCTTCTTGCCGCCCCAGATCGCCAGCAGCAGATACACGGGGATCAGCTCCAGTTCCCAGGCCAGGAAGAACAGCAGCATGTCCTGCACCGCGAACACGGCGATCTGGCCGCCGTCCATGGCCAGCAGCAGGAAGTAGAACAGCCGCGGCTTGAAGCTCACCGGCCAGGCCGCCAGCGCCGCCAGGGCGGTGATGAAGCTGGTGAGCAGGATCAGGGGCATCGAGAGGCCATCGGCCCCCACCGACCAGGCCAGCCCGAGCTTGGGCAGCCAGTCGATCCGCTCCACCAGCTGCAAGCCTTCCAGGGCTGGGTCGTAGCCGTTGAGGTAGCCCCCCACGGTGAGCAGGAAGGTGACCAGGGCCACCCCCAGGGCGAACCAGCGCACCTGTTTGCCGTCACCCTTGTCGGGAACGAAGGGAATCAGCAGCGCCGCCCCGATCGGGAACAGGATCGAGGCGCTCAGCCAGGGAAAGGGCACGAATGCAGGCAGTCTGTTGGCAGGAGTGTAGAAATACCTGCCGTGGTGACCCTGCGCCCGTGGTGGGAGTCACACAGTCCGTAGTGGCGCTGCGGCGGCAGCCACGGCC
>JBFLKL010000099.1:0-9273 GCA_040883175.1 Synechococcaceae cyanobacterium
CTCGCCAGCAGCGGTGAGCAACCGCGAAACTGGGGCAAGCGGCATGCAGCCAGATTCCCGCCCTCACTCCCATGCGCCGGGTGGCGCCCACCGCCAGCCCCTCCCCCTCCACCGGCCCCGCCCCCGTGCCTCCGGCCGAGCCTCCACCGCCCTGGCGCCGGCGGCGCCTGTGGGCGGCGGTCGCCATCCTGGTGGTGGTCGTGGCCGGTGTGGCCCTGTGGCAGCGGCAGCGCGGCAGCCGCGGGGCCGACCTGGGCCCCTACACCGTGCTGGCCGGCTCCGGGGAGCTGCCGGGCGTGGTCAGCGCCTCGGGTGAACTGGAGGCCGAGCAGCGGGTGAACGTGAGTCCCAAGCGCCAGGGAGTGCTGGAGGAGCTGTTCGTGGAGGAAGGTGACCTGGTGCGCCGCGGCCAGCCCCTGGCCCGCATGGACGCCGGCGACCTGCAGGAGCGCCTCAGCGAACTGCAGGCCCAGGTGCGCTCCGCCGAGGCGCAGCTGGCGCGCAGCCGCAGCGAGGTGGAGCGCAACGAGCGGCTGTTCCGCGAAAACGCCATCAGCCTCAGCGACTTCAACACCGTGCGCAGCACCTTTCAGGTGGATCAGGCTGCGGTGCAGGCGGCCCGCCAGCGACTCGAGGCCCGCCGGGTGGAACAGGAGGAACTGATCGTGCGCGCCCCCTTCGACGGGGTGATCACCCAGCGCTTCGCCGATCCCGGCTCCTTCGTGACCCCCACCACCACCGCCGCCGCCGTGGCCGGCGCCACCAGCTCCTCGATTGTGGAGCTGTCCCAGGGGCTCGAGGCCGTGGCCAAGGTGCCCGAAAGCGACATCGGCCGGATCAGGGTGGGCCAGGAGGCCCAGGTGCGCGTGGATGCCTTCCCCGAGCGCAGCTTCGCCGCCCGGGTGAAGCGGATCACACCACGGGCCGTGAAGGTGAACAACGTCACCTCGTTCGACGTGTATCTGGAATTTCCCGAGCGCCCGCCCGAGCTCCGCATCGGCATGACCGCTGATGTGGACTTCCGGACCGGTGCGGTGCAGGCCCAGACACTGGTGCCCACCGTGGCGATCGTCACCGAGGACGGTCGCCCCGGGGTGCTGCTGGTGGACGACGACCGTCAGCCCCGGTTCCAGCCGGTGGAGCTGGGGATCAGCAGCGGCCGTGACACCCAGATCCTCTCCGGGCTGGAGCCGGGCACGCGGGTGTTCATCGACCTGCCGCCCTGGGCCCGACGGCAACGCTGATCGCAGCCGGCGGCAGGTCAGACAGGGACCGGGATGCTCAGGCGAGGGCCAGGAAGCGACGGGCCGCAGCCACGATGCGTCCGCTGGCCTGGCCGTCCCCGAACGGGTTGTGGGCCCGGGCCATGGCCTCATAGGCACTGCCGTCGGAGAGCAGACGGCTGGCCTCGGCCATGATGTCGGCCGTGGCGGTGCCGATCAGCCTTGCCGTGCCCGCCTCCACCGCCTCGGGGCGCTCGGTGGTGCGGCGCAGCACCAGCACCGGCTTGCCGAGGGCCGGCGCCTCCTCCTGCAGGCCACCCGAATCGGTGAGCACCAGGGTGGCTCCCCGCATCGCCGCCACCAGCTGGTCGTAGTCGAGGGGCTCGGTGAGGAAGGCGCGCGGGTGGCTGCCCAGCAGGGTCTGCAGGGGCTCGCGCACGGTGGGGTTGCGGTGCAGCGGCAGCAGCAGGGCCGTGTCTGGGAAGCGTTCCAGCACCTGCAGGAATCCCGCGCCGATCTCGGCCAGCCGCTCTCCCCAGTTCTCGCGCCGATGGACCGTGGCAAGGATCACGCGCTGGGCCTGCCAATCGAGGCCAGGAAGGTCGTAGACGGGAGCCCGCTCGGCCATCTGCAGCAGGGCGTCGATCACCGTGTTGCCGGTGACCAGAACCTCACCCACCACCCCCGAGGCGCGGCAGTTGTCCGCCGAGCGCTGGGTGGGGGCGAAGTGCAGCTGGGCCAGCTGGGAGATCAGGCGGCGGTTGGCCTCCTCAGGGAAGGGATCGTGCAGGTTGTCGGTGCGCAGGCCCGCCTCCACGTGGCCCACGGGAATCTGCTCGTAGAAGGCGGCCAGGGCCGAAGCGAAGGCCGTGGTGGTGTCCCCCTGCACCAGCACCAGATCGGGCCGGTGTGCGGCGAACTCCTCCTTGAGGCCCTCCAGGGCGGCGCAGGTGATGTGGGTGAGGGTCTGCTTCGGCGCCATCAGAGCCAGATCGTGATCGGCCGCCAGGTCGAACAGGTCCATCACCTGGCTCACCATTTCCCGGTGCTGGCCGGTGAGCACCACCCGGGTGCGGAAATCGGGTGCCGCCCGAAAGGCACGGATCACCGGAGCCAGCTTGATCGCCTCGGGCCGGGTGCCGAGAACGATGGTGACCAGGGGCTCAGGCACCGGCGGCACACGGAAGCGTTTGGGCGGATCTTACGGAGCGCATCAGAAGCGGAGACCCTCGGGCTGACAGAACGGACCGGGCTGGCAAAGCTGGGCGAATATCCGGTGACGCCCGATGACAACCTCACCGCTGTCCCCGCCGCCGCTGCCGACCGTCGCAGCGACGGCGTTCGCTGAACAGCCCGAAGGACTGGAAGCGATCGTGCGTCTGGCCCACGAGCGCGATTACTCCGACGTGCACCTGGGCGTGGGCGAAGAACCCCGCTACCGCTGTCGCGGCACGATGGTGCGCACCGGCTGGCCGACCACCGACGGCGAGCTGTTCCACAGCTGGCTGCGCGAGATCCTCAGGCCGGAGGAGATCGACCTGTTCCTGAACCGGAAGGAGTACGACGGTTCCCACAGCTTCCCCTTCGCGCGGGTGCGCATCAACCTGCTGGACACCCTGCGTGGCCCCGCCATGGTGCTGCGCCTGATCCCCCATCGGGTCCCGACCCTCGACGATCTGGGCATGCCCACGGTGCTCAGGGAACTGTGCAGCCGCCCCAAGGGGCTGGTGCTGGTGACGGGACCCACCGGCTGCGGCAAGACCACCACCCTGGCGGCGATGGTCGACTGGATCAACCGCACCATGTACCGGCACGTGGTGACGATCGAGGATCCGATCGAATACGTGCACAGCAGCGCCGAGTCCCTGATCCGTCAGCGCCAGGTGGGCCAGCACACGCTGGAGTTCCACAACGCCCTGCGCGCCTCGATGCGGGAGGACCCCGACGTGATCCTGATCGGCGAGATCCGCGATCGCCTCACCCTGGCCACGGCCATCGAGGCCTCCCAGACCGGTCAGCTGGTGCTCGGTACCCTGCACACCAATTCCGCTGTGAAGACGGTGGAGCGCGTCCTGGGGATGCACCCGCCCAATGAGCAGGAGAGCGTGCGGCTGGCGGTGTCGGAGTCATTGCTGGCCGTGATCGCCCAGGGGCTGATCAGGACCACCGACGGGGACCGCACCGCTTATCAGGACATCCTGATCAACACGGACGCCTGCAGGGACTACATCCAGCGCGGTGAACTCGATGAGATCGAGGAGATCATGCGCCGCAGCCGCTTCGACGGGATGGTCACCTCCAACCAGTCGCTGCTGGAACTGGTGGAGTCCGGCCGGGTGGAGCCCGACGAGGCGCTGGCCCAGAGCCTGCGGCCCCGGGAACTCCTGCAGGCCCTGCGCGGCCGTACCAGCTAGAGGGCCGCCAGTCGGGCGATCAGCAGCACCGTCAGGCCCACCGACAGGCCGAGCATGGCCAGACGGCCATTCCAGATCTCGGCCTGAGGTGTGAAGCCGCGGCGCCAGGCGTTGAGTTCGGTGCGGCTCACCGGCTCATGCATGTCCCCGTCGTCGGCCAGGGATTCCGTGCCCCCCAGGTCTTGCCAGCCGGAGACGCCATCCTGGCCTTCAGATCCCTGCTGGTGCCGGGAGGAACTGGACACAGGTGATGGGTCCAGCCGGGTCCCGTCGCCTGTCTCACCGTCAACGGTTGTGGGCCCTCGGGACCCGTCGTTGTCGGCGGCAGCCATGGCGACGGGTGCAAGCACATTCAACCTAAAGGCCTCAGAACGGCGGTGGGGTGTCATACAGACGGCCGGCCTGCTCCAGCGGCAGGCGGGCGGCCACCCCGAGCTCAGCCGTGCTCTGACGTCCCTGAGCCAGTCGCTCGCAGGCCGCCACACCGATCATGGCGGCATTGTCGGTGCAGTAGGCGAGGGGTGCCACCCGCCACTCCAGGCCATCGCGACGGCAGCGTTCAGCCAGCAGTGCACGCAGCCGCCGGTTGGCAGCCACGCCCCCCACCAGCACAAGGGTCCCGAGGCCATGGTCCCTGGCACAGCGGCACCCGCGCTCCACAAGCACCTCCACCACCGCCTGCTCAAAGCTGGCCGCCAGATCCGCCAGGGGCAGGGGCCCGGTGCCCTCGGCCTCCAGGCTCCGTACCAGGCGCAGCATGGCGGTCTTGAGGCCGCTGAAGCTGAAGTCGTAGGGGTGGAAGCCCCCCTCGGGTCTGGACACGCGGCCCCGGGGCAGCCGGAACCGCTGGGGGTCACCGCCGCTGGCCGCCTGCTGAATCGCGGGCCCGCCGGGATAACCCAGCCCCAGCAGACGGGCCACCTTGTCGAAGGCCTCCCCGGCCGCGTCGTCGTGGCTGCGACCCAGGCGTTCCCAGGCTCCCGGCCCCTCGACGCGCACCAGCTCGGTGTGCCCGCCGCTCACCAGCAGCACCAGGTGGGGACCGGCGGGCAGGGGCTCACCCAGCCGCACCGAGGCCAGATGACCCTCGAGGTGGTGGATCCCCAGGAACGGCTTGGCGTGCAGGCGCGCCAGGGTGCGACCGGTCACCGACGCCACCAGCAGGGCCCCCATCAGCCCCGGCGCCACCGTTGCCGCCACCGCGTCCACCTGGGCCAGGACCAGTCCGCTCTCCCGGCATACCTGCTCGATCAGCTGGGGCAGGGCCTCCACGTGGCGCCGCGAGGCGATCTCGGGCACCACTCCGCCCCAGCGGGCATGCTCCTCCACCTGCGAGGCCACGGCGCTGGCGAGCACGGCGCCGTCGCGCACAATGGCAGCGGCTGACTCGTCACAACTTGTTTCGAGGGCCAGAACCGTTGGCATGGTGCCGTCGCAGCGCCCCTACTGTCCGCTCGTGACATCCTGCACCGCGATGCGCCGTCTTTTTCCCCGCCTGTGCGCGGTTCTGCTCTCAGCCTTTCTTCTGTTCGGCCTGGCACCGGTTGCCCATGCCGATGCATCCGTGGCCGGACTCACACCCTGCGCTGAAAATCCTCGCTTCCAGCAGCGTGCAGCCGCGGCCAAGACCCCCCAGGCCGAGGCACGCTTCCAGCTCTACAGCCAGGCCCTCTGCGGCACCGATGGCCTCCCCCACCTGATCGTGGACGGCCGCTGGAGCCATGCCGGTGACTTCATCATTCCCGGCATCGCCTTCCTCTACATCGCCGGCTGCATCGGCTGGGCCGGTCGCACCTACCTGATGGCGATCCGCGGCAGCAAGGACGCCACCATGAAAGAGATCCAGATCGACGTGCCGCTCGCGCTCAAGAGCACCATCGCCGCCGCCAGCTGGCCGCTTGCAGCCTTCAAGGAACTGACCAGCAAGGCGCTCACCGAATCCGCTGACCGCATCACGGTCTCACCGCGCTGACACGCAGCTCCGCTGACAGCCCCTCTCAGCTCCATCCCCTCAACCATCATGAAAAAGTTCCTCACCACGGCCCCGGTCTTCTCGGCGATCTGGTTCTTCCTCACCGCCGGCATCATGATCGAGTTCAACCGCTTCTTCCCTGATCTTCTCTTCCACCCCCTCTGAACCTGAAGCCTTGCCAGGGGATCGGAATTCAACCCGTCAGCACCTCCCGCAAGGGGGGTGTTTTCGTGTCCCCTCTGAACTCCCACCCACATCCAGACAGCTGCATCAGGCCAGCTGCATCTGCCGCTCCAGTTCGGCCAGGGCCAGCCGGAGGTCGTCGTTCACCAGCACCGCGTCAAACTCCCCCTCCGCGGCCAGTTCCACCCGGGCCCGCTCCAGACGCCTGGTGATGGCGGCATCGCTGTCAGTGCCGCGGGAGCGGATGCGGCGCTCCAGCTCCGCGAAGCTGGGCGGCTTGATGAACAGCTGAAAGCCTGCGGGGAAGGTGCGCCGCACCTGCCGGGCCCCCTCCAGTTCGATCTCCAGGAGCACCGGCCGGCCCTGGGCGAGATGCTCCTCAACCGGCCGGCGGGGGGTGCCGTAGAGGTTGCCTGCGAATTCGGCCCACTCCAGAAATCCACCCTCGCGCACCTGCCGCTCGAACGCCTCCCGGCTGAGGAAGAAGTAACTCTCGCCCTCCACCTCGCCCGCCCGTGGTGCCCGGGTGGTGGCCGACACCGACAGCCAGATCTGGGAATGCCGCTGCAGCAGCTGGCTCACCAGGGTGCCCTTGCCCACGCCGCTGGGGCCGGTGATCACGGTGAGACGCGCCATCGCAGCTGCGTGGTGGGGGCTGCAGAGTAGGGGTCGGTGTGGTGCTCCCCGGCGCAGTGGCCGGCCCAGGTGATGGCCAGAGTGCAGCCGATGGATCTCACCAGTCTGCGGGCGGTGCTGAGCGAATGGCGGGCGCTGCTGCTCCCCAGCCGCTTCGAGAAAGCGCAGCAGGCGAGTCCCCACAGCCTGCAGATCGGCCTGCGCCATCTGCAGGGGATGACCTGGCTGGAACTCAGCTGGCAGGCCGAGACGGCCCGGATGCACGCCATCGACACCCCGCCCCGCCAGGGCGAGGGCAGCACCCTGGCCCAGCAGCTGCAGCACGGGCTGCGCGGCCTGGCGCTGATCCGCATCGAACAGCCGGGCTGGGACCGGGTGGTGGAGCTGGGCTTCGCCCGCCGTCCCGACGAGCCGGTGCAGCGCTGGCTGGTGATGGAACTGATGGGTCGCCACAGCAATCTCTTCCTGCTCGACGGCGAACGAGACGTGGTGGCCCTGGCCCGGCAGGTGAAGGCCAGCCAGTCGCGGCTGCGGCCGATCGGCACCGGCGACGCCTACCGGCCCCCGCCGCCCCTGGTCGGGGAGCCGCCCAGCCTGGAGGAAAGCTTCGACAGCTGGCAGCGGCGCCTGATGCTGGTGCCTGTGCCGCTCGAGCGGGCCCTGCGGGATGCGTATCAGGGCGTCAGTCCCGCCCTGGCCCGGCAGCTTGCTGATCAGGCCTGGCTCGATCGGCCGGTGGGCGACATCAGCCAGAGCCAGTGGCACCAGCTCTGGCGCCGCTGGCGCCACTGGCTGGAGGCGCTGGCGGCCGAGCGGTTCTGCTGGAGGGCCCTGGACGACGGCTATGCCTGCTGGACGCTGACCGAAACGGCTGTGGCCGATGGGGACACCACGCCCATGGCCATCAACCGGGCACTGGCGGCCTACTACGGCGACCATCTGGCCACCGAGCTCCTGCGTCAACGGCGCGGGCAGCTGCAGCAGCAGCTGGAGCGCCTGCAGCAACGGGAAATCCGCCAGCTCGAGGATCAGGAGGCCCTGCTGGCGGCCGTCCCCGCCAGCGGGGCTCTGCAGCGTCGGGCCGATGCCCTGCTCAGCCAGCGCCAGCCCGGCCGCAGCTGCATCGACGAAGCCCAGAGGCTCTACCGCAAGGCCCGCAAACTACGCCGCTCGGTTGATGCGATCCAGATCCGGTTGGAGGTGCACCGCCAGCGTCTGGCGGCGATCGAGGCCAGCCTGACCTACCTGGAGCAGGCCGACTCGCCCGAGCAGCTGGCGTTGATCGCCGAGGAGTTCGACCAGCTGCCGGGGGGACAGATCAGCGGCCGCCGGCAGCGGCGACTGGCGGGGACCTGCACCCGACCTGCGGGCCCGCAACCCCTGGAGCTGCGCACGGCCTCCGGCATCCCCCTGCAGGTGGGTCGCAACCATCGCCAGAACGAGTGGATCGCCTTCCGCCAGGCCCGCCGCGGGGATCTCTGGTTCCATGCCCAGGAACTGCCCGGCAGCCACGTGGTGCTCAAGAGTTCCGAGGCCCCGGCCGCGGACAGCGATCTGCAGAGCGCTGCCGACCTGGCCGCCCATTTCAGCCGCGGGCGGGCCAACGGCCGGGTGCCGGTGGTGATGGTGCCCGTGGAGGACCTGCAGAGGATCCCGGGCGCCGCCCCCGGCACCGTGCGCCACCGCGGTGGCGAGGTGCTCTGGGGTGAACCGCAGCGCGCCCTTAGCCTGCTCCCCGCACGGCAGCCATGACCAGCCCCCCCTCGGACACCACGGATCAGGCCCCCAGCGACGCGGCCCCGCCCACAGCCCTGCCGGCACCGGCACCGATCCGGCTGGGCGGCTCCACCGCCAAGTCGGAAGGCACCGCCGAGGAGTTTCCCGGCGAGGTGGAGATGAGTCTGGTGGACCACCTCGAAGAGCTGCGGCGCCGTGTGCTGCGCAGCCTCCTGGCGGTGGTGGTGGCGGCCGCGGCCTGCCTGGTGGTGGTGAAGCCGCTGGTGCGACTGCTGGAAATGCCGGCCGAGGGCATCCGCTTCCTGCAGCTGGCACCGGGCGAGTTCCTGTTCGTGTCTCTGAAGGTGGCGGGCTACAGCGGACTGACCCTCGCCCTCCCCTGGGTGCTCTACGAGATCCTTGCCTTCGTGCTGCCCGGCCTGAGCCGGCGCGAGCGCCGGCTTGTGGCGCCGGCAGTGGCGGGGTCAGCGCTGCTGTTCGCGGCGGGCCTGGCCTTCGCCTGGTGGGCCCTGGTGCCGGCGGCCCTCCGCTTTCTGGTGAGCTACGGCGCCGATGTGGTGGAGCCGAGCTGGTCGATCGAGCGCTACCTCGACTTCGTGCTGCTGCTGATGGTGGCCACGGCCCTGGCCTTCCAGCTTCCGGTGCTGCAGCTCATCCTGGGAGCACTGGGCCTGATCAGGGCCCGCTCGATGCTGGCCGGCTGGCGCTGGGTGGTGCTGCTCTCCGCCGTCTCCGGGGCCGTGCTCACCCCCTCCACCGACCCGGTGACCATGCTGCTGCTCAGCGGTGCCATCACCGGCCTGTTCCTGGTCGGCGTCGCCTTGGTGGCTGTGGTGGAGCGGTTGCGGCCCTAGAGCAGAAACTCCGCGGACCGCCCTGGAGTCAGGGCAAGGGGCAGGGTGAGGGCGCGGCCCAGTCGCGGCTTGCCGGGGGTGGTGAGCAGCCAGCGGCGCACCTGGCCGGCCACTCCCATGCCGTTGAGCAGAGCCGCCACCTCCTCGAGCCGCAGGGCGTAGTCGTCGGTGCTGAGCGGAAACGACTGCTGTTCCACGTGAGCCCACATCACCTGCAGGTAGAGCCGCCCCCGGCGCTGCACCAGCTTGAGGTC
>JBFLKL010000100.1:0-10493 GCA_040883175.1 Synechococcaceae cyanobacterium
GTCGTCTGCGGGCCTGTCACGCAGTGTCGACGACTTCGACTTCGATGAGGAGGCCTTTCTGGCCGCCCTCGACGAACAGGACTTCGTGGGCAGCGCCGGTGAGGTGGTGCGCGGCACGGTGGTTGGTCTCGACAGCGATGGGGTGTATGTGGACATCGGCGGCAAGGCCCCGGGGTTCATGCCCAAGAAGGAGAGCGGGCTGGGGGTGATCACCAACCTCAAGGAGCGCTTCCCCAACGGACTTGAGGTGGAGGTGCTGGTCACCCGTGAGCAGAACGCCGACGGCATGGTCACGGTGAGTGCCCGCGCCCTGGCCCTGCGCCAGAGCTGGGAGAAGGTGCGGGGCCTGGAGAAGGAAGGCCGGGTGGTTCAGGTGAAGGTGAACGGCTTCAACCGCGGTGGGGTGACCTGCGATCTGGAGGGTTTGCGGGGATTCGTGCCCCGTTCCCAGCTGATCGAGGGAGACAACCACGAGGCTCTGGTGGGCCGCACCCTGGGGGTCACCTTCCTGGAGGTCAACCCCGACACCCGCAAGCTGGTGCTGTCGGAGAAGAAGGCGGCCACCGCGGCCCGCTTCGCCGAGCTGGAGGTGGGCCAGCTGGTGGAGGGCGTGGTGGTGTCGGTGAAGCCCTACGGATTGTTCGTGGATCTGGGCGGCATCAGCGGCCTGCTGCATCAGAGCTCCATCACCGGCGGCCAGCTGCGGTCGCTGCGCGAGGTGTTCGACCAGGGCGACCGGCTCAGGGCCATGGTCACCGACCTCGACCCAGGCCGGGGTCGCATCGCCCTCAACACGGCCCTGCTCGAGGGAGACCCAGGGGAGTTGCTGGTGGATCGCCAGAAGGTGATGGATGAGGCGACGGATCGTGCCCACCGTGCCCGCTCCCTGTTGCGCCAGCAGGAGCAGCAGGCCGGATGATGTCATCCTCAGCCATCGGCCAGGCCCTGACACCAGACTGGGAACTCGACTTCTATTCGCGCCCCGTCGTTCAGCCCGACGGCAAGAAACGCTGGGAGCTGCTGATCTGCTCCACCCCCGCCGTGGGCTCCGATGGCCGCCAGGCGGGCCAGGAATTCCGCTGGCTGCGGGCCTGCCCCGCCACCAGCGTCAATTCGATCTGGCTGCGTGAGGCCCTCGAGGAGGCCCTCGCCGATGCCGCCGCAGCCGGGCTTGAGGTCCCCCGGCGGCTGCGCTGCTGGCGCGCGTCGATGCGCACCATGGTGCAGCGCGCAGCCGAAGGCCTGGGCCTGGAGCTGGTACCCAGCCGCCGCACCTATGCCCTGGTGAGCTGGCTCCAGCAGCGCGAGCGGGAGGTGTACCCCACCGAAGAGGGCTACCTGGCCGGACCCCTGGCGCCGCCACCCGCCTCCATCCGCCCCCTGCCCGTACCGCTTCCGGAGGCTGCCCGCGGGCAGAGCTGGACCTGGGCCAGCCTCCCCCTGCAGGTGCTGGCCGGCGCCGGCGGCTGGGAAGCGGCCTTCGTTTCTCTTGTTCCCCTGCCGGAGGATGCCGATCCCGACTCGCTGGTACCCGGAATCCGCCTGTTCGGGGGGGGGCGGGCGCTGGCGATGGCCGGCTGGTTGGCGGGCCTGGAGCCGGTGCGGTTGGAGATCGAGGCGGACAAGCTTGTGCTCGAGGCCGGTCTGGAGGATCGCTGGCTGCTGGGCACCCTCTCCCGGGACGAGGCGGAAGCCGCCGCGGCTGCCTTCTCCCGAGCCCGTGAGCATGGTGGTGGCCTGCAGTTCCTGGCCGTGCAGGGACGCCAGACCGATCAGCACTTCGAGGGTTTCTGGCTGCTGCGCGACCTGCCCGACGCCTGACATGGCCGAGGCCGTCGATCCGCCCTTCGATCGCCCCGATGTGGGCTTCAATGATCTGCCCGGCTGGACCTGGGTGGGCTGCTATGGCGGCTACTACATCCAGGCCGATCTTCTGGACGGGTTCGAGCACGGCTTCTTCACCCGCCGGTGGCAGGGGCGCGAGCCGGAGGTGCTGGCCGGATACCTCAGCGCCGGCGTGAGTGTGCACCGGCCTCGCCAGGTGCATGGCAGCGCTGTGTTGCCGGCCTCGGAAGCCCGGCTCGCCCCCTGGCCTGAGGCCGATGGCCTCTGCAGCGATGCCGGTGGCCAGAGCCTGTGGGTGTGCGGGGCCGACTGCACGCCGGTGCTGCTGGCCGACCCGCGGCGCGGTGCCGTGGCCGCCTGCCATGCGGGCTGGCGCGGGGTTGCCGGGGGCATCCTGGCCGTGGCGGTGCAGGCTCTGGAAGCGGCTGGCAGCCGCCGCGCCGACCTCCTTGTGGCGCTGGGCCCGGCTGTGAGCGGGGCCCGCTACCAGGTGGAGCGGTCGGTGAGCGAGCAGGTGGCGGCCAGCCTCGCTGCCGCTGATGCTGGCGACGACACCGCCGCCGCTCTGGCGACCCTGCGCCGGGCCGGTGCCCTGAGCGACGACCCCGATCCAGCTCGCGAGCGGCTCGACATCCGTGCCGCCGCCCGCCTGCAGCTGCTGCGCCTGGGCCTGGCGGACGATCACATCAGCGTCTGCCCCCTGTGCACCGTGGCTGAGCCGGAGCTGTTCCACTCCTGGCGCCGGGATCAGGTGAAGGCGGTGCAGTGGAGCGGCATCGTCTCCCAGGCCTGATCGGTCCCGGGCCTCACCCGCCCGGATCGAGGCCTCAGGCCGTCGTGTCGGATGGCTGGCCCCACAGCTCCAGCTGGATGGCGCCGGGATCCCTGCGCGCCGTCCGCCGCTGCCGGCGGCGAGCCGGTTCGCGGGTCGAGCGGCGATCGAGGCTGCGGCTGGGGCCGAACCAGCTGGCCAGATCCCGCAGTGCCGGCGGGTCGAGCTGCTCCAGCGGCAGGGCGGCGGGGAACAGCTGCGGTGTCTGCTGCCGGGCCCAGTCCACCACAGCACCCTCGATCCGGTCGGCGCCGAAGGGGCTGAGGTCGGCTGGCAGGGTGCTGAAGCCGAGGGGCCGCCAGTGCCGCCGCTGCTCCGCCAGCCGGTCCAGGCAGCGGCGCCGGGCGGTCTCGTAGTCGATCAGGGGCCGGGGGTAGGAGGCCATGGCTGGCGGCTGGCCCAGCTGGTCGTTGGTGAGCGACGCCAGCTCCGGCAGCCAGCGGCGGATGAACACCCCCTGGGGATCGCAGCGGTCCACCGCCACCCGGCCCGGATGGTAGATGCGGCTCCAGCCGCCCCCGCTGCCCCCGCCGGCCGCTGTCACCCCGGCCTGCATGGCCCACTGGTAGTGGTCGATGCAGCAGTCGCCATCGATGAGGTGGCGCATGTAGTGCAGGGCGCCGTAGCGCCAGTCGATGCCGCAGAGGTTGGTGAGGAAGCTGGCGTGGATGGCCCGGCTCCGGAAGTTGAGATCCAGCCATCCGCCACCGGCCAGCAGGCAGCGGGAGGCCGCATCCACGAGCGGGAAACCGGTGTGGCCGCTCTGCCAGGCCGCATAGAGCTCCTCCTGCTCGGGGCTCAGGGTTGTGTCGCCGTAGCACTGCCACAGGGGCCTGAGCTCCAGCTGGGGCAGATAGCGGAAGCGCTGGGCCATGCCGGCGCCCCAGCGCAGCCTGCTCACCAGCTGGCGCCAGCTGCGCCGCTCGCCGTCGCTGCCGCGGTGCAGTTCGGTGATCGCGTGCAGCACCCGGCGATGGCTGATCGCGCCGAACTTCAGGTAGGGACCCAGGCCGGTGGTGACCCGGGCCGCCGGCTGGCCCAGCTGCCAGAAGTAGCGTTCGGCCGCTCCGCCGGCACAGAACTGCCGCAGACGCTCCAGGGCCGCGGCGGTGCCGGCGGTGGGGATGGGCTTGCCATCGCCGTTCAGCCCCAGCTCCGCCAACCCCGGCAGGGGTTCTGCCGCCGGGGTCCCATCCCCCTCCTGTGCGGCAGGCGGTGCCGGCGTGGGGATGCGGCTGGGGGCCGGGATCGGTCCCAGGGCCATCTGGTCGTGCCAGAAGCGCCGGTAGGCGGGATAGGCCAGCAGGGCGGAGCAGCCCCCGGGAGGCTCCAGCCAGCGCAGGGGGATGCCCGCTGCGGCCAGGGATCGCTGCACACGCGCGTCACGCACCCGGCCCACGAGGCGTTCGCTGTCGATGTGGGCCACCACTCCAGCGGCACCGAACTGCCGCACAACCGCGGTGAGCACCGTGGCCGGCTCGCCCCGGCGCACCAGCAGCCGGGAGCCGCGGCGGCGCAGGTCGTGGTCGAGGGCCTTCAGGCTGGCCAGCAGGAAGGCCACCCGGGCCGGCGCCGTCTCCGGATGGAGCAGCAGGTCGGGATCGAGGATGAACAGGGGCAGCACAGGCCCGCGACGGCAGGCGTCCACCAGGGCCGGGTGGTCGTCGAGGCGCAGGTCACGCCGGAACCACAGCACCTGCAAGGCTCGGGGGCATCGCTCATCACGTTCCAGTGTGGCCGCTGGCCACGGCCAGCCGCGCCACCTGCTCGGCCACCTTGATGCCGTCAATCGCTGCCGAGAGGATGCCGCCGGCGTAGCCGGCCCCTTCTCCGGCCGGGAACAGTCCGGGGGTGTTCACCGACTCCAGGCTGGTGCCATCCCTCGGCAGCCGGACCGGCGAGGAGGTGCGCGTCTCCACGCCGGTGAGCACCGCATCGCCGCGGCAGAAGCCCGGGATCCGCCGCTCGAACACGGGCAGGGCCTCCCGCAGTGCCGCCGCCACGAAGGGGGGCAGACACGGCTCCAGATCGGTGAACACCACCCCGGGCTGGTACGAGGGCAGGACAGTGGCCGGAGCGGCGCTGGGCCGTCCGGCCAGGAAGTCATCGAGGCGCTGAGCCGGGGCCCTGAGGCTGCGGCCGCCGGCCTCGAAGGCCAGCCGCTCCCAGTGCCGCTGGAACGCCACCCCTGCCAGAGGATCCCCGGGTTCCCTGCCGTAGGGCTCCAGGTCGGCCAGCTCCACATTCACCACCAGGCCGCTGTTGGCGTTGCGCTCGTTGCGCGTGTGCTGGCTCATGCCGTTGGTGACCACCGCCCCCGCTTCCGAGGTGGCTCCCACCACCAGTCCCCCGGGGCACATGCAGAAGCTGTAGACGCTGCGGCCGTCCAGGCCCTCACCGTTGCAGTGGTGCACGAGCTTGTATTCGGCGGCCCCCAGCCGGGGATGGCCGGCCTGCTCGCCCCAGCGGGCGCGATCGATCAGGGACTGGGGATGTTCGATCCGCAGGCCCACCGCGAACGGCTTGGTCTGCATGGCCACACCCGCCTGTCGCAGCCAGGCGAAGGTGTCGCGGGCGCTGTGCCCCACGGCCAGAACCACCGCCCCTGTGGCCAGATGGCGGCCATCGGCCAGGTGCACACCACACACCCGCCGGGAGGTCGGATCGAGCTCCAGGCCGCTCAAGCGGCTCTCGAACCACACCTCACCGCCGAGGCTTTCGATGCGCTGACGCAGACCCCGCACCACCGTGGCCAGCTTGAACGTGCCGATGTGGGGGTGGTGCAGGGTGAGAATGTCCGGACTGGCGCCGGCCTCCACCAGCTCCTCCAGCACCCGGCGCCCGTAGGCCTTCGGCTCGCTCACCTGGCTGTAGAGCTTGCCGTCGGAGAAGGTGCCGGCACCGCCCTCGCCGAACTGGGCGTTGGACTGCGGATCGAACGGGCGCTGGCCCTTCCAGAAGCCGAAGGTGTCGGCACTGCGCTGCTTCACCGGCCTGCCCCGCTCCAGCAGCAGGGGGCGCAGGCCCATGCGCGCCAGCATCAGCGCGGCGAAGTAGCCGCAGGGCCCGGCCCCCACCACCACCGGCCGGAAGGCCGGCAGCTCCTGCGGCGCCAGCTGCAGCGGCAGCCGATAGCGCTCGTCGGGACTGGCCCGGAGGTGGGGGTCACTCCCTTGGCGCCGCCGGAGCCTGGCCTCGACGGCGGGGTCGAGCTCCAGATCCAGGCTGTACACCAGGTTGATCGCACCGGTCCTGCGGGCATCGACGCTGCGCTTGACCAGGCGGTGGCCCCGGAGCTGGTCGGGCCGCAGGCGCAGGCGCCGGCAGATGGCCGCCGGCAGATCGGCCTCGTCGTGGTCGAGGGGCAGCTTCAGCTCGCTCAGCCGCAGCACGGGGCGTCTCCGGGGATGGGGGCTGGGCTGGGCACGGACCAGGGAAGCGGTGCTGGAGTCATTTCAGCAGTCGCCGTTGCCCCCGCAGCTCTGTCAGGGTGAGATCTGCCGCGCGACGGGGCTCCATGTCCATCACCCACTGCCCCCTCTGTCTCGCCCTGGCGGTGCTGAGCACCGCCCGCGGGCTGTTGCATGCGCTGCAGCTCTGGCAGCTGGTGGGCGTCGGCCCCGGTGGGATGTCCCCGCGCTGGCGGTTGAGCCGGCTTCGGCTGTCGCTGTCGACCTCCTGATGTCGCTCCCGAAGACGCTCCCGGCCTCCGGATCCCTGACGGCCCGGTCCTGGCCGTCATCCTGACCGTTCCTGCTCCCTCCTCGTCCTCCCCAGTTGCCTTCATGGTTGCCGCCACCTATTTCGGAGCCAACGGCTGGCTGCTTGATTTCGGCGGCCTGCGCGTGCTCGTGGACCCGTGGCTCTGCGGTGAGCTGGTGTTCCCGCCGGGGCGCTGGTTCTTCGCCGGCAGTCTGCCCCGCTCCTGGCCCGTGCCTGCCGAGCTCGATCTGCTGCTGCTCACCCAGGGGCTGCCCGACCACTGCCACCCCCCCAGCCTGGCCCTGCTCGATCCGGCCCTGCCGGTGGTGGGTTCTCCCAGTGCCGCACGACGGGTTCGACAGCTGGGCTTCAGCAACGTCACGGCCCTGGCACCGGGTCGGACCCACCAGCTGGGGGAGCTGAGGATCCGGGCGACCGCCGGCGCGCCCGTGCCCCAGGTGGAGAACGGTTATCGCCTCGATCACCCGGCTGGCAGCCTGTACCTCGAACCCCACGGCTATCTGGATCCCGAGCTGCCGCCTGAGCCGCTGGATGCGGTGATCACGCCCGTGGTGGATCTGGCCCTGCCACTGGCAGGGGCCTTCGTGCGCGGCCGCCAGGTGCTGCCAATGCTGCTGGAACGCTTCCGTCCGGCGACGGTTCTGGCCAGCACCGCGGGTGGTGATGTGCGCTTTGACGGTCTCCTCACCCGTGCCCTGCGGCAGCAGGGCAGCAGCGAGGAGGCTGCGACCCTGGCCACGGCCGCCGCCGCCGGCCAGGCAACGCCGCGTTTCATCGATCCGATCCCGGGCGAGGTCTACCGGCTCGTCCCTTCCACCTGACCTGTCTGCGGGCCACTTCACGCCATGGCTGCTCCTCCTCTCCCCGCCCCACTCGCCTGGAGCAGCGACCCTCTGATCACCAAGCTCATCGCCGCGGCCGCTGTGCTGGCGGCCGTCACCCTGCTGATCCGGGTGAGTCAGATCTGGCTCGGCCGCTCCCTGAAGGACGCCGACACCCGCTACTACGCGCGCAAACTCGCGGCCCTGAGCGGCTACTTCCTGGCGGTGGTGGGGATCACGGTGATCTTCAAGGACCGCCTCGGTGGTCTCACCGTGGCCATCGGCGTCGCCGGTGCCGGCATCGCCTTCGCGCTGCAGGAGGTGATCGGCAGCGTGGCCGGCTGGATCGCCATCTCCTTCGGCGGCTTCTACCGCCCCGGTGATCGCGTCCAGGTGGGCGGGATCAAGGGGGATGTGATCGACATCGGCATCCTGCGCACCACCCTGATGGAGCTGGGGGAGTGGGTGAACTCGGACCTCTACAGCGGGCGGATCGTGCGCGTCGCCAACAGCTTCGTGTTCAAGCAGCCGGTGTTCAACTACTCCGGCGACTTCCCCTTCCTCTGGGACGAGCTGCGCCTGCCGGTGCAGTACGGCAGCGACCACCGCCTGGTGCGCCGCATCCTTGAGACGATCGGCGCGGAGATCGCCGCCGAACCCTTCACCGCTGCCGTGCGCTCGGCCTGGAGCCGGATGGTGCGCAAGTACCTGCTGGAGAACGCTGGTGTGGAGCCCCAGATCACCCTGGTGCTCACCGACAACTGGATGGAGTTCACCCTGCGCTATGTGGTCGACGTCAAGGCTCGCCGCTCCACGAAGGACCAGCTCTACATGCGGATCCTCGAGGAGTTCGACCGCGCCGGCGACCTGGCCCGCATTGCCTCCGCCACCGTGCAGCTGGTGCAGCCCCCTCCGCTGGAGGTGCGTCTGACGTCACCCCACCAGGATGATGTGCAGCAGAACTGACAGCAGTACTGAGCGCCGGGTTCAGGTGTCGGCGGTGGACTGGTGTGAGCGGACCCCGCCACCGCGCTCCAGCTCCGCCTCGAGAGCGGCCACGGCGATGCGGGTGGGAATCACCGCGTCGGGATTGAGGCTGATGGAATCGATCCCTTCGGCCAGCAGGAACGCGGCGAATTCGGGATGGTCGCTGGGTGCCTGCCCGCAGATGCCCACCTTGCGGCCGCAGCGCTTCGCGGTGGCGATGGCCATGGCGATCATGGCCTTGACGGTGGGATGGCGCTCATCGAAGAGGTCGGCCACCAGGGCCGAATCGCGGTCCAGTCCCAGGGTGAGCTGGGTGAGATCGTTGGAGCCGATCGAGAAGCCGTCGAAGCGCTCGGCGAAGGCCTCGGCGCCGATCACGTTGCTGGGCAGTTCACACATCACGTACACCTCCAGCCCGTCGCGCCCCCGCTCCAGGCCGTGGCGGGCCATTTCCGCCAGCACCTTGTCGCCCTCCTCGGGCGTGCGGCAGAAGGGCACCATCGGGATCACGTTGATCAGTCCCATCCGCTCACGCACCCGCTTGAGGGCCCGGCACTCCAGGGCGAAGGCCTCGCGGAAGGCCGGGGCGTGATAGCGCGAGGCGCCGCGCCAGCCGATCATCGGGTTCTCCTCGCTGGGCTCGAAGTGGCTCCCGCCCAGCAACTTGGCGTACTCGTTGCTCTTGAAGTCGGAGAAGCGCAGAATCACCGGCCGGGGGAAGAAGGCAGCGGCGATCCGCCCCATCCCCTGGGCCAGCAGATCCACGTAGTACTCCGCCGGCGTGCTGTAGCCGCGGGTGAGTTCGGCGATGGCGTGCCGTTCGCTGGCATCACCCACCCGCTCCGGCTCCAGCAGAGCCATGGGATGCACGCGGATGTGGTTGGCGATGATGAACTCCAGCCGGGCCAGTCCCACCCCGTCACAGGGGATGGCGGCCAGCTTGAAGGCCTCCTCCGGATTGCCCACGTTCATCAGGATCCGGGTGCGGGTCTCGGGCAGGTGGCTGAGTTCCCGTTCCTCCACCCGGAACGGCAGCTCACCGCGGTACACCCGCCCCTCGTCGCCCTCGCAGCAGCTGGCGGTGATCACCTCGCCATCGCTGATCCGCTCGGTGGCGTTCCCGCTGCCGACGATGGCGGTGATGCCCATCTCGCGGGCAATGATCGCCGCGTGGCAGGTGCGTCCCCCCTGGTCGGTGATCACCCCGCTGGCCCGCTTGAGGATCGGTTCCCAGTCCGGATCGGTGCGGGCGGTGACCAGCAGGTCGCCCGGCTGGAAACGCTGGATCTCGCCGGGGTCCTGCAGGATCCGGGCCGGGCCGCTGCTCACCGAGGCGCCGATGGCGCGGCCGCGCACGATCGGCTCCTCCTGATGGGGCTCCAGGTGCCAGCTGCGCAGCACCGTGGCCGACCGCCTTGACTCCACCGTTTCCGGACGGGCCTGGAGGATGAACAGCTCACCGCTCTGGCCGTCCTTGGCCCATTCGATGTCCATCGGCGTGGGGCTGCCGCGGCGCTCGCTGTAGTGGCGTTCGATCGTGCAGGCCCAGCGGGCCAGCTGCAGCACCTCGGCGTCGCTGAGGGCGAAGCGCCGCTGCTCCTGCTCCGGCACCGGCACGTTGCGGGTGGCACCCTGGCCGGGCTCGTGGTTGCGGGTCCGGTCGGGGCTGGTTTCGGCATAGACCATGCGGATCGCCTTGCTGCCCAGCCGGCGGTGGATGATCGGTTCGAAGCCCTGCTCCAGGGTGGGCTTGAAGATCAGGTATTCGTCGGGGTTCACCGCCCCCTGCACCACGTTCTCGCCCAGACCCCAGGCGGCGGTGAGCAGCACCGCGTCGCGGAAGCCGGTCTCGGTGTCGATGCTGAACATCACCCCGGAGGCGGCCAGGTCGGCGCGCACCATCCGCTGAACCCCGATCGAGAGGGCCACCTCGAAGTGATCAAAGCCGTTGATCTGGCGGTAGGAGATGGCCCGGTCGGTGAACAGCGAGGCGAAGCAGCGCCGGCAGGCCGCCAGCAACGCCGCCTCGCCCTGCACATTGAGGAAGGTCTCCTGCTGCCCGGCGAAGGAGGCATCGGGCAGGTCTTCGGCGGTGGCGCTGGAGCGCACCGCCACCGACAGCGGCCCCCCTTCCTCCAGGCCGCTGCTGCTGCCCAGCTGCCGGTAGGCAGCATGGATCTGACTCTGCAGGTCGTCCGGCAGCGGCGCGCTCAGCAGCAGGGAGCGGGCGGCCGCACCGGCGGCCTGGAGGGCGGCGATGTCATTGCCGTCGAGGTCGTCGATCA
>JBFLKL010000101.1:0-10442 GCA_040883175.1 Synechococcaceae cyanobacterium
AACTTCCCGCTCGACCTGGCGGCCGCCGAGGCCACGCCGGTGGCGCTGACCGCCCCCGCGATCGGCTGAGGCCAGCCAGCCCGGCTGAGCCTGGTCACCCTGGAATCCCGTCAGCCCCCTGGTAACAGGGGGCTTTTTCATGGCTCGATGGCCCGCTCCCAGGGCGGTCCAGCCCCTTGCGAACGTGCTGGTGCAGCGGCCCGTCCCATGGTCTCCCGCCTTCAAGGCTCTTGGCAGAAGCTGAACCACGTCTGCCGATGTCCCATCTATGGTCACCTCCCACCTGGCGGTCCACCCCCATCAGCGAGCGTTTGCTGCAGCGCCTGAGCGGCCAGCTCCCATGACCCCGGTTCGTCCCTATCAACCATCTCTGCTGCGGCTGTTGCATGGCACGGTGGCCCTGCTGGTGCCTCTGGCCTGGCTGAGCGGCCTGATCGTGTACTCCAACCACGACGGGCGCTGGGGGCGTCTGGGCTGGCAACCCGGCGGTGACTGGATCGACATCCACGGCAGCCTCGGAGTGCTGCTCTGGCCCCTGGCCCTTCTCTTCGGCCTCTATGCCATCAGCCTTGGCCGCTTCCGCCTCAACCAGGCGGCCAATACCGCAGCCCTCCTGGCCCTGACGCTGGCGGTGGGCAGTGGCAAGTTGATGAGTGAAGACTGGCTGCGCAGCGGTGAGCTCGATCACCTCGTGTACAGCCTGCACCTGCTGGCCTGGCTGCTGATCGCCGCGGGGGTGCTCTGGCACGTGGCCGCAGTCATGAGCAAGGGCGGCATGGCCCTGGCCCGGTCGATGTTCCAGCTCACCGTGCGCAGCAACGACCATCCACGGCACTGGCTCTCCCAGGTGAGCCGCTGGCTTCGGCGGTCTGCCTGATCAGGGTTCACAACCAGCAGTCAGGGCTTGAACCGAACCTTCCCGCCAACCAAACCTCCCTGCCCAGCAACCTGCCTCGCTCCGCAGCCCGTGAGCTCTCAGTGAGTCCGCCGCAGCCACCACCGCTTGCGGGCGTCATCCACCAGCACCACCAGCAGGGGCACGGGCAGCATCCAGCCGAGCCAGGCGATGGGGAATGGCGCCAGCTCCAGCACAGCCGCCAGGGGTGCCACGGTGATCAGGCCAGCGGTGATCAGGAGTTCGCTGCCGATGCCCAGTAGCAGCAGCGGGTTGGTGCGGATCCAACCCAGGCCCAGGCCCTGGAGGGCGGGCCGGCTCTCGCTGCGGCAGGCCATCAGCACCCCCACCTGGGCGAGCACGATCGTGGTGAAGGTGGCTGCCGAGGCCCGGTGCTGCATCGCCTGCTCAAACGGGGTCGCCGTGCCATGCAGCAGCTGGGGAGCCAGAGCCTGCAGCTCCGCCCAGCTGGTCCCCTGGGCGCGCCAGGCCAGCAGATAGGCCGCCATCGCCAGGGCTGCCTCCACCAGTCCCAGCACCAGATACGCCCGCAGCAGCAGGGGGCGATTCAGCAGCGGCTGATCCCGGCGCCGCGGCCGCTGGCGCATCGCACCGGGCTCGGGTGGCTCGGCTCCCAGAGCCAGAGCCGGCACCAGGTCGGTCCCCAGGTCCACCGCGAGGATCTGCAGCACCGTGAGGGCCGCCGGGATGCGCCAGGCCACCATCGCCAGAAACGGCACGATCTCGGGCACGTTCGAGGCGAGGATGTAGGTGAGGAATTTGCCGATGTTGGCCACCACCGAGCGGCCGTAACGCACCGCGCTCACGATCGTGGCGAAGTTGTCGTCGAGCAGCACGATGTCGGCCGCCTCCCGTGCCACGTCGGTGCCCACCTGGCCCATCGCCAGCCCCACGTCGGCGGCGCGCAGGGCCGGGGCATCGTTGACGCCATCGCCGGTCACCGCCACCACCTCGCCGAGGGCGCGGTAGGCCTGCACCAGCCGCAGCTTCTGCTCCGGTGCCATGCGGGCGAACACCAGCCGGTGGCGGTACTTCAGCAGCTGGCGCAGTTGCACGTCGCTGAGCCGATCGAGCTGAGGTCCTTCGATCACCCGCACCGGATCGGCGGCCATGGCCTCCCGGCTCTGGGCAGCCGTGCCGGCCGGCGGATCCAGCAGGCCGATCTGCTGGGCGATCGCCTGGGCGGTGAGGCCATAGTCGCCGGTCACCATCGTGACCCGGATGCCTGCCTGATGGCACTGGCGAATCGCGTCCGGCACCTCCGGCCGCGGTGGGTCGTAGAGAGCCAGCAGCCCCACCAGCTCCAGATCACGCTCCAGCTCCTCGGCCCGGGCCTCGAGCCGGTGGGCCTCCACGGGTCTGCGGGCCACCGCCAGCACCCGGTACCCCTGGGCCGCCAGATCATCGTTGGCGCCCAGGGCCCGCTGGCGCAATGGCCCTTCAAGCGGCACCGGCCCGTTGGCACCCACCTGGGTGCTGCAGTGCCGGATCACATCCACCGGCGCACCTTTGGTGATCGCCAGGAGCTCGCCGGCGGCGTCTTCCACCACCACCGTCATGCGGCGGCGATGGGAATCGAACGGCAGTTCCCGCCGACGGGGGTGGCGTTGCTGCAGGCTGGCCGGATTCAGTTCCCGTTCCAGTGCCGCCATCAGCAGGGCCGCTTCCGTGGGATCCCCGATCGTGCGCAGCCCGCCACGCCCCCGCTCCAGGTGGGCGTTGGAGCAGAGGCAGGCCTGCTCCAGCAGCGTCGCCTCCATGCCGACGGCGTTCTCAGGCAGCCAGGTGGTCTGCAGCACCATGCGGTTGCCGGTGAGGGTGCCGGTCTTGTCGCTGCAGATCACACTCACCGAGCCGAGGGTTTCCACCGCGGAAAGCCGCCGCACCAGCGCCCGTTGCGTGGCCATGCGCCGCACGCTGATCGCCAGGGCCAGGGTGACGGTGGGGAGCAGGCCCTCGGGGACATTGGCAACCAGGATCCCCACGGCGAACACCAGGCTCTCCAGGGGCTCCATGCCCACGAACAGCCAGCTGAGCAGGAAACTCAGCACGCCCATCGCGACCGCGATCGTGCTGATCGTGCGCACGATGCGGCCCACCTGGCGCTCCAGGCTGCTGGCGCCGCGCTCGGTGGCGGCCGTGAGCCGGGCCACGTGACCGAACTCGGTTTCGGCGCCGGTGGCGTAGACCAGCGCCTCGGCGCGGCCGGCGACCACTGTGGTGCCGGCCAGCACCAGATTGGCCTGCTCGCGCATCGGCAGACAGGCGCGGCTGAGCGGAATCGGGCGGGCATGGCGGGCCACCGGCAGCGATTCCCCCGTGAGCACGGCCAGATCGAGGCTGAGTTCGTTGGCTTCGATCAGGCGGGCATCGGCGGGCACCTGGTCGCCCTCCTCAAGGGCAATCCGATCCCCAGGCACCAGCGCTGCGGCCTCCAGCTCCACCAGGTGGCCGTCACGCCAGACCCGCACCTGGCGGGGGAGGGCCTGGCGAAGCACGGTCAGGGTGCGTTCCGCCTGGTAGTCCTGCCAGAAGGAGAACAGACCGTTGATCAGCACCACCGCCCAGATGGCCCATCCCAATTGGGGCATACCGGCGGCGAAGGCCAGGGCTCCCGCCACCCACAGCAGCAGGGCCATGAAGTGGAGCATCTGATCGGCCAGACGCAGCACCATGGGGCGGCGCGGCAGCGTCGGCAGCCGGTTGAATCCGAAGCGGTCCAGCCGCGTCTGGGCCTCGGTGCTGCTCAGGCCTGTGGCGGAGGTCTGAAGGGCGCTGCAGAGTCCTGCGGCAGACAGCGACCACACCGGCTCGGAAGCCGCCAGCTGCATGGCCTTGCCCCTGCCTCAGAGCATGAACCGAGGGTAGGGCGGCCTGCATCGGCCAGGGCCCTGAGCAGAAGGGCGTGATCGCGCCTGCTTTCTCAGCATGGCCATGCCTGAGAGCGGTGACTCCACGCTGGACAGCGTGTCCTCCACGGTCCGCTTCCTGTCGGTTCGGGTGTTGACCGTCAGGGTGGCGTCAACACGGGGACCGCCCATCGCAGGCACCGCCTCAACCGTTCCGGTCTGGTTCGTTGCGCCACCAACGCCAGCCTTCCAGGTTGATCAGCAGGCCGAACACCACCAGCGCCGCCATCAGCACGATCTGGTCGACCCGTGCATCCGGCACCAGGATGTCGGCGATCAGGTGGGGCAGGTTGGTGACGCTGTACACGACACTGAACCAGAAATGGATCCTCCGCCAGCCTCGCCAGAGCTGCGGCGGTGCTGACGAGGTGGAGGCGTAGGCAATCAGGACGATGGCGATCAGCGGCAACAGGAAGTAGCCGAGCATGGCCCCGAACAGCCAGGGAAGAGCTGCGGCCTCCACATGACTGTGGATCTCCGGAGACTGGCCGTGGAAAAGCGGCATCAGGCCCAGGTCCACGTGAAACAACATCGCCAGCAGCCACACCAGCCAGAGGCTGATCAGGCGCAGACCGTGACGCAGGGAAATGGTCAAGGGGGATGAGCGACTGGGGTTGATCAAGAGCAATGAACACGGCGTGCGCGAGCACCTGGCCGGCATCGCCGGCAACCATCGTGCTGGGCTGAACGTCGTACGAGGAGCGCGGCACAGTGGTGCGGCACAGCGGCTTCTGGAGTCCCTGATGGCCACTGTGGCCCAAGCGCTTCACAGCTCAGCCACCGCCCTGGGGGGCGCGGCTGTTCGAGGCCCTGCCAATGATCTGCAGCCACCACTGCAACACTGGACAGTGCTCGAACAATGGATCTCGCTAAGCGTCCGGTTGGGTCACGCTGAGACACCTGAAGACGCTTGAGAAATGGTAAGGGGGTTCAAACTGCTTGCTGCGCTAAGGTCCTGGGAGCAAGAGAGAGAGTTGCTGAGAAAGCCGATGGTCGGACTTGAACCGACGACCTACTGATTACGAATCAGTTGCTCTACCGCTGAGCTACACCGGCACAGGCACGAAACTACCATCCGATCGGAGCCGCCCCTCAGCATGGTCAAGGGACCAGGCCCATCCTCAATCGATCCGGAGCTGCGAGCCCGGCTGCTGCAGGAGGCTCGCACACCCTGGCGTGGCCTGCGGCGTGGCCTGTGGTTCGCCCTCACGGCCTCCGCCGCCCTGGGGCTGGCCACCATGGCCATGCGTTCAGCCGGCGGCATGGAGGTGGCCTCACTCGATCTGCTGATCCAGGTCGCCGCCCTGATCGGCTGCAGTGCCCTGCTCTGGTTCGATCGCAACCGGCTCCCCCGCTCCTGAGCCGTCCGGCGGCGGGCTGCCATCCGCCGGGCCGTCAGCCTTGGGGCTGGACTCCAGGGCAAGGGGGGTCAGCAGCAGCAGAGGGATGCCCAGGCAAAGCCTCTCGCTGGAGACACGTTCCGCAGGCAGTGGCGTCAACGCCGCCAGGGCCCCGGCTGGACGACTGAGCAGCCAGAGGCTCTGGACCAGTTGCTGCCACTGCCACAGCAGCACCGCCAACAGAGGGACGGCCAGCAGCAGGCCCACCAGGCGGTTGCCGGCCTCCAGGGGCGAGAGGGGCCCGGCCAGGGCGGCGCGACTGTCGAGTGTCCACAGCACTGGCAGCAGCGCCGCGGAACCGGCGGCCAGCAGCAGTTTCGGCACCAGTGCGTCCTGGGCCGCCGCCAGGCTGCGCTGCCCTGGACTGCGGGCCGCCAGGGGTACCTGGGCGACCAGCAGGGAACAGCAGTCAGCCGGCCGCCGCCAGAGCAGCAGTGCTGGGGCCAGGGCCCCCAACCCCCACACCAGCAGGCGCTCCAGGGCCGGCAGGGGCCCAGGGTCGGCACCGGCCAGCAGCAACAACAGGAGCAGCAGTTCCAACGGGATGGCCCCGATGGCGATCAGCTGTAGCCAGAGCAGGGGCTCGCTGCGCGGATTCACGGGGCCGGTGATGGAGGGATCAGCCGCTGAGACTGCGGCGCTGGGTGACCAGCTTGAAGGCCTCGATGCGATCGCCCTCCTGCCAGCTGCTGAAGCGATCGCAGGCGACACCGCACTCGAAGCCGGTGGCCACCTCCTTGACGTCGTCCTTGTTGCGGCGCAGGGAGTCGAGATCGCCTTCGTAGACCTTCTCCTTGCCGCGCCACACCCGCAGCTTGGCGTTGCGCTGCAGCTTGCCGGTGGTGACGTAGCAACCCGCCACGGCGCTCTTGCCGATGGTGAACACGGCACGCACCTCGGCCTCGCCCAGGGGCTCCTCCACCAGCTCGGGCTCCAGCAGGCCCTCCATGGCCAGCTGGATGTCCTCCAGCAGCTTGTAGATCACGTCGTAGTCACGCACATCCACACCGGTTGCATCAGCGGCCCGCTTGGCCCCGGAGGCCATCGAGGTGTTGAAGCCCACAATCACGGCGCCGGAGGCCGCCGCCAGGTCCACGTCGGTTTCGGTGATCTCACCGGGCGCCGACAGCAGCACCCGCACCTGCACCTCGCCCTGGGGCAGCTGCTCGAGGGCGCCGAGAATCGCCTCGACCGAGCCCTGTACATCGGCCTTGAGGATCAGGTTGAGTTCCTTGAGGTCACCTTCGCTGGCCTGGCCAGACATCGAGGCCAGGGACACCCGCCGGGAGGCCATCTGCTGGGCGAGTCGGGTGGCCCGGGCCTCGCTGGCCCGGTCACCCACCACGGCGCGGGCGGCTTTCTCGTCGGGGTAGACCTCGAACTCGTCGCCGGCGGTGGGCACCTCGCTGAAGCCGAGGGCCTCCACGGCCGAGGACGGCCCGGCCGTCTTCACCCGTCGGCCGGTGTCGTCGACCATGGCGCGCACCTTGCCCAGCACCGGGCCGGCTGCCAGCACATCGCCGCTGCGCAGGGTGCCGTTCTGGATCAGCAGCGTGGCCACCGGTCCCTTGGCCTTGTCCAGGTGGGCCTCGATCACGGTGCCGCGGGCCATGCGGTCGGGGTTGGCCTGCAGGTCCTCCACCTCGGACACCAGCAGGATCATCTCCAGCAGCTTGTCGATTCCCTCACCCTTGATGGCGCTCACCGGCACCATCACCGTGTTGCCGCCCCAGTCCTCGGCCACGAGCTCCTGGGCCGAGAGCTCCTGCTTCACCCGATCAGCGGAGGCTCCCTCCTTGTCGATCTTGTTGATCGCCACCACGATCGGCACCTTGGCGGCCCGGGCATGGCTGATCGCCTCCAGGGTCTGGGGGCGCACGCCGTCATCGGCGGCAACCACCAGCACGGCGATGTCGGTCACCTTGGTGCCGCGGGCGCGCATGGCGGTGAACGCCTCGTGGCCGGGGGTGTCCAGGAAGGTGAGCCTGCGGGGCTGGCCGCCCTGCTCGATCTCCACCTGATAGGCACCGATGTGCTGGGTGATGCCGCCGGCCTCGCCCGCCGCCACGCGCGTCTTGCGGATGGCGTCGAGCAGGCTGGTCTTGCCGTGATCCACGTGGCCCATCACGGTGACCACCGGCGGCCTGCGGATCAGGTGCTGGAGGTCGCTCTCCTCGATCATCTCCACCGTCTTGGCGGCGGCCTCCTCCACGTCGTCCTCGAGCACCGGCACGCCGAACTCCTGGGAGACGGTCTCGATGGTGGAGAGGTCGAGGCTCTGGGTGACCGTGGCGATGATCCCCTTGAAGAAGAGGCTCTTGATGATCTCGGAGCTCTCCACGCCCAGTTTCTCGGCCAGCTCCTGCACGGTGAGGTTGCCCTCCGGCACGATCAGCATCTCCGGGCGCTGCTGCTTCGCCTCGCGGGCAGCCCGCAGTTCCATCGCGCGGCGCCGCTGGCGCTGACGGGTGGTTTCCTTGCGACGCTTGCGCACCGCCACGGTGGGCTTGGGTGCCCGGCTGGCGGCGCTGCGGGGCTTGGCGGGGCGGGCCAGGCTGGCCTGCAGCACCACGGCCTCCTGCTCGCCTGCGTAGCCGCTGGTTTCGGCGGTGAGGGCATCATCGTTCTCGCCGATGATGTGCACCTTGGGCCGCTGCTTCTGCGGCGTGCGGCTGCGCAGGGCCTCCAGCTTGGCGCTGTCGTCCCAGTCAGGCCGGCGGGGCCGTCCGGCGGGGCCCACGGGAGCCCGGAAACCGGGGCGCCGGGGAGCCGACGGCGGTGTGGCTGTGGGCCGCACCAGATCGGTGCCCGGAGGCGCGGCACCGGCAGCCGTCTCGCCCCGCTCCCCAGGACGCCGTGGCGGCGGCGCAGGGGTGCGGCCCGAGGGCTTCTGGAGCTGCATCAGCTCGCCCGGGGCCATGGGCTTGCGCATGCCGGCAGGCATGCCGGGCCGCGAGGGGGCCGTGGGCCGCCCGGGGCCGGCGCCTGGAGCGGCGCTGGTGTCGCGGCGGATCGGTTTGCCCACCAGCTCCAGGCGGCTGGGTCCCGGCCGGCCCGGCTGGCTGGGTCGGCTGGGAGCTGGGGCGCCCGAACGCTTGGGGGCCGTGGGCCTCGGGCTCACCGGCGAGCGGTTCACCGGTGGTGCGGGTCGGCTGGGGGCTCCCTGACTGGCAACCGGCTTGCCGACGATCTGGGGTCGGGCCGGGGCGCCGGGGCGCGCCGGCATCTCCGGCCTGGGGCTGGTGCTGGGAGGTGCAGGCCGGGCGGGCCTGGACGAAATCACCACCGGTGGCTTGGCCGCAGGCCTGGCTGGCGGCGCAGCCGGAGGGCGGCCTGCAGCGGGACGGGCGTCTGCAGGGGCTGGACCCGGGGGCGCCGCGGGCCGTGCCGGTGGTGCGCTGGCGGTGCGCGCGGGACGGGTGGCGGTGGGCCTGGCGGGGGCGGCCGGCTGGGCTGCCGGCGGCTGGACGGCGGCAGGCTTGCCGGCCGGTTTCACCGGTGCGGCGGGGCGTGCTGGAGCCGTCGGCTGCGTGGGAGCCGCAGGTTTGACGGCCGCGGGCGGTGTCGGGGTGCTGGGGGGCCTCGCCGGCGCCGCAGGGGCAGCCGCTGCTGCTTTCTTCACGGTGAGGATCGCCTTGGTCGGCGGAGGGCTGGCCGGCTTGCCGCCGGTGCCGTTGCTGCCTCTCTCGAGCAGCTGACGGATCCGGGTGGCTTCGGTGTCGCTGATGGAGCTGCTGTGGCTCTTCACGGCCAGCCCCAGCTTCTCGGCGGCATCGAGCACGTCCTTGTTCTCCAGGCCCAGGTCCCGGGACAGCTCGTAAATTCTGACTTTGCCGCTGCTGGTCATTCAGTTCTCCAATGGACAGGGCCTCTGGCCGGCGAGGCGGCTCCAGGGGGCACCAGCCGCAAGCACAGAGCGGCCAATGGACATCTTGCCTCAGGGGGGGGGATCAGTGCTTCGTCCCAGCAAGCAAACGCTGTTCGAGTCGATCCAGCAGGGAGGCGTCCACGGGGCAGCGCAGGGCACGCTGCAGACGCCGGCGGCGGCGAGCCTCCTCAAGGCAGTCCGGGTCGGGGCAGAGATAGGCCGAACGGCCCATGCCCCGATCCAGCGCGACGCCGCCTCCCGCCAGGCGGATGACCCGCAGGAGCTGGCTGCGATCCCGCAGCTGCCGGCAGGCCACACAGCGTCGCAACACCGGTCGCTCCGCCACGGCCCTCAGCTCTCCTGGAGGACGCTGGCCTCCTCGCTGACACCAGCCTCGTCGCCGGCGGCGTCCTCCTCGCTGAGGCCGGCCTCCTCCTGCTCATCCTCCGGCAGGGGATAGAGCTCGCGCAGCCTGGCGTCCTCCTCGGCGCGGGCCGCCTGCTCCACCGCCAGCCGTGCCTCGGCCTCGGCCTGGAGGCGTTCCTCCTCCTGGCGGTGGGCGATCAGTTCGGCAACCACCGCGTCCTCGGCGGCCTGGTCGTACTCGCTGGCGTTCTTGATGTCGATCTTCCAGCCCGTCAGGCGGGCGGCCAGGCGCACATTCTGGCCCTCCCGGCCGATCGCCAGGCTGAGCTGATCGGGGGGGACCAGCACGTGGGCGTGATGGCCGTCGGGATCCACCAGCCGCACCATCTCCACCCGGGCGGGGCTGAGCGAGTTGGCGATGTACTGGCCGGGGTCGGGCGACCATCGGATCACGTCGATCTTCTCGCCGCGCAGCTCGTTCACCACCTGCTGGATGCGGGAGCCGCGGGCGCCGATGCAGGCGCCCACCGGGTCCACCTCGCGCTCCACCGAATCGACAGCCACCTTGGTGCGCGGGCCCACCGAGCGGCTGGGGGGATTGGCCTCGCGGGCCACCGCCACGATCCGCACCGAGCCCTCCTGAATCTCAGGCACCTCGTTCTCGAACAGGTACACCACAAGGCCGGCGTTGGCCCGGCTCACGAACAGCTGGGGCCCGCGGCGGGGCACCTCGCTCACCTCCTTGAGGAACACCTTGAAGGTGGCATTGGCGCGGTAGTTGTCGTTGGGGAGCTGGTCGCGGCGGGGCAGCTCGGCCTCCACCTCGGGACGGCCCAGGCCGCTGCTCACGGCCATGATCACGCTCTGGCGCTCGAAGCGGATCACCCGGGAGGTCAGCACAGGATCTTCCAGATCGGCGAACTCCTCCTGGATCATCCGCCGTTGCTGGTCGCGCAGCTTCTGGGCGAGCACCTGCTTGGTGG
>JBFLKL010000102.1:0-2520 GCA_040883175.1 Synechococcaceae cyanobacterium
CATAGGCCCCCACACCGAACACCACCGACACCATGGCCAGCACCTGATCCGGTTTCACCTCCACATAGCCTCCGGCCGGATCGAGCATCGGCGCCCCGGACTCCACCGTCATGGGCAGACCGGTGATCGAGGCGAAGGCCACGGCCCGGGTGAGGGCCCCCTCCAGCTCGCGGATGTTGGAGGTGAAGCGACCGGCGATGAACTGGATCAGCTCCCGCGGCAACCGCATCTGTTCCTGCTCGGCCTTCTTGTGCAGGATCGCCATGCGGGTTTCCAGATCCGGGGCCTGGATGTCAGCGATCAGCCCCATGGAGAAGCGCGAGATCAGTCGTTCCTGCAGCCGGGGGATCTGGCTGGGGGGCCGGTCGGAGGCGATCACGATCTGCCGGCCTGCTTCGTGCAGGGCGTTGAAGGTGTGGAAGAACTCCTCCTGGGTGTACTCCTTGCCCTCGATGAACTGAATGTCATCCACCAGGATCAGATCCGCGGCGCGGTAGCGGTCACGGAAGCTCTGCATGGCGTCCTTGCGGATCGCCTGGATCAGATCATTGGTGAAGGTTTCGGTTGACACATAGAACACCCGCGCCTCCGGGTCGATCTCCAGGCGGTAGTGGCCGATGGCCTGCATCAGGTGGGTCTTCCCGAGGCCCACACCTCCGCAGATGAACAGGGGATTGAACTCGCGCCCCGGGGCCTCGGCCACCGCCAGGGCCGCCGCATGGGCCATGCGGCTGTTGGGTCCCACCACGAAGCGGTTGAACACGTAGCGGGGATTCAGGCCCGAGCCCACCGCACGCGGGGGCGACGGGGCGGGCCGGCGGGAGGACCCTGGGCTCGCCCCGGCCCCTGTGGGCGCTCCGGCGGCGCCCACAGGGGCCACAACGGCAGCCGGAGTTCCGGGCCCGGCGGCCATCAGGGCGTCATCGCCGATGGCCGCCGACACCTCCACCTGCACCGGCGAGCCGGTGATCTCCCCGGCCACCGCCTCGATGGTGCCGAGGTAGTTCTTGCGCAGCCAGCCACAGGCGAAGCTGTTGGGAGCCTCCAGCGCCAGCCGCTGGCCATCGAAGCCCAGGCAGCGCGCCGGACGGATCCAGGTTTCGAAGGTGGGCTTGCTGAGGTTGGCCTGGAGCGTCTTCTGAACCTGGTGCCACAGCTGGTCGTCCTGCTGCACCGATCCAACGCCACGCGGGTGCCGAACTCTACGCAGAGGGAACCCGCCGCACCGTCTTTAATGAAGCGGAATGCATGCGCACCTGCCGCACCCACCCCCTCTCCATGCCACGCACCGTTCCCTGCCCCCGCAGCGCCGGCCTGGTCCCCCTGATCGCCGCGGTGGCGATGCTGGCCGGCTGCGGCGGCCGCACGATCCCGGGCCTGCCGCGTCTGCCGGGAGAGAACGGCGGCGACACGGTGCGCATCAGCGACGCACCGCCCGCGGCGCCACTGCAGGCGAGCAGCAATGTGATCGTGGAAGCGGTGGAGAAGGTGGGGCCGGCGGTGGTGCGGATCGACACCACCAAGCGCGTGATCAATCCCCTGGGCGGGCTGTTCGGCCGTGGGCCAACCATCCAGCAGCAGCAGGGGCAGGGCTCGGGCTTCATCACCCGCTCCGACGGGGTGATCCTCACCAACGCCCACGTGGTGGAGGGTGCCAGTGACGTGACCATCACCCTCCCGGACGGCCGCAGCTTCAGCGGCAAGGTGCTGGGCACCGACCGGCTCACCGACGTGGGGGTGGTGAAGGTGGTGGCGAGCAAGCTGCCGGTGGCTCCCCTGGGAGATTCCACCCGTGTCCGTCCGGGTGAGTGGGCCATCGCCATCGGCAACCCCCTCGGCCTCGACAACACGGTGACCGCGGGGATCATCAGTGCCATCCAGCGCACCAACGCCGTGGGCGAGGGCCAGCGGGTCCCCTACATCCAGACCGACGCCGCGGTGAATCCGGGCAACAGCGGCGGGCCGCTGATCAACGACCGCGGCCAGGTGATCGGCATCAACACCGCCATCCGCCAGGCCCCTGGCGCCGGCCTGAGCTTCGCGATCCCGATCGACGTGGCCCGCCAGATCGCCGCCCAGATCCTGGAGCGCGGCTACGCCAGTCACCCCTACATCGGTGTGCGGCTGCAGGCGATCACGCCCCAGCTTGCCCGCGAGATCAATGCCAGCACCGACGAATGCCGGCTGCCGGAAGTGAACGGGGTGGTGGTGGTGGACGTGATGTCCGACAGCCCGGCCGACCGAGGCGGCATGCGCCCCTGCGACCTGATCGAGAAGGTGGGCGGCGACACCGTCCGCAACCCCTCCGAGGTGCAGCTGGGCGTGGACAAGGTGGATGTGGGCGAGGAACTGGAGATCGTGGTTCGCCGCGGCAACGAGAGCCGCACGCTCACGGTCAAGCCCGCCGAACTGCCACGGCAGGGTTGAAGGCTGTCCGGCAGCTGCTGGTGATGGCGCTCCGGCCGGCGCCCGGCCCCTGCAGCAGCCGCCTGGCCACCGGCATCGGCAGACGCCGCGCCG
>JBFLKL010000103.1:0-5259 GCA_040883175.1 Synechococcaceae cyanobacterium
GCCGGCCGTGCCGGCGGCGGCGCGCAGCCCCCGCTCCTCGATGCCCAGCAGACGCGGCGGGACCCCGGCAGCTTCGGCCGGCGGCAGCGAGGGCCGCTGCCAGTGCAGCGCGAAGGCGCCGCGGGCGCCGTTCAGAGGCGCCTCCGCGACGCGCAGCTCCAGCACCAGGTCGCCGGTGCCCTGATCAGAATCCCCGCCCGGCGCATACGACACCAGCCGGTAGCCCTCGCCGGCCTCCAACCCGCCGCAGAGCGGTCCGCCTGCCAGCGCCTCCGGACACTGGCGCTGCACACGGCCGGCCCACTGCTGGGCGGCGTTCATCAGCTGGTCTTCCGCCAGGCGGCGCTGGCGCTGCACCGCCGCCTGCAAACGGCTCTGAAGCGCCAGGGTGAGCAGCAACAGGCTGCTGAGCATCAGCAGCAGCGCCACAGTCAGGGCCAGCGGCAACAGAAATCCGGCCTGGGGCGGCGGGGAACAGCGGCGGGCGCCCCGGGCCCGCAGCAACGACACAAAGCCAGGCATCCGCACACCTCGGCAACGACCGCTTCAGCGTTGCCACGGGGCGCTACGTACCCGCAAACTCCCGTTACACCTGCACGCTGACGGCGGCACAGGCCAGCCCGGGCGGCACGGATCGATGGGGCTGACCTGGTGTCCGTCGAGCTGTCCGCGCATCACGGCTGGCGCCGCGACCCTGTGCGGTGGAGGACTCCACGCCAGGGTCATGGACCCACCAGCCAGCGCACATCCCGCGCCAGCACGTCGGCCAGCTTCGGGTTCCACTGGGGCAGCGACTCCCACTCGGCGCGGCTGTACACGAGCAGGTCGGTGGCCAGGGGCAGGGGGCTGGTGTCCCAGGGGCGCAGGCGCTCCCACACCGGCAGGTCGCAGCGGCGCAGGATCAGCAGCAGATCCAGGTCGCTGCCCACGCCGGCATCGCCGCGGCCGTAGGAGCCGAACACCCCCACCGCCTCCAGATTCGGGTTGGCGCTGGCCTGCTGCTCGGCCCAGGCGCGGGTCTGCTCAAGCACCGCGCTGGAGCTCGGCCAGCGCAGCACCGATCCACCGGATGACATCGCTGGCATGGACGAGGGCCTGCTCGCTCTGCAGTCTGCCGAAATGTTCGCCGGGCGTGCCCTCGGGGTAGCTATCGGGATAGCGGGTGGGGATGTAGAAGCCATCGAGCAACCGCAGGCGATCCTCCAGCCCCTCGGGTGGCAGGGGGTCTGGAGTCCAGTCACCCGGCACGGCAGTCCAGAGGCGGGTGAGGGTGTGCCCCCAGGCCTGGGTGCCCAGGGCGAGGTTGAGGGCCTTGAGTGCTTTCTCCGTGGCCTGGTGGGCGGCGAAACAGGCCCATTCGTGGCGACCAGCCACCATCGAGGCCTCGGCCTGCTCCAGATCGCGCAGGGCCTGCTGATACCAATCCCCCGAGCGGTCGGACACCCCCCCCTCTACTGATTCAGCTTGAGCACGGCCATGAAGGCCTCCTGGGGCACCTCCACGCGGCCCATGGCCTTCATGCGCTTCTTGCCCTTGGCCTGTTTCTGCAGCAGCTTCTTCTTGCGGGAGATGTCGCCGCCGTAGCACTTGGCGAGCACGTCCTTGCGCATGGCGCTGATGCTCTCCGAGGCGATCACGCGGCTGCCGATGGCGGCCTGGATTGGGATCTTGAACTGCTGGCGGGGGATCAGCTCCTTCAGCTTCTCCACCAGCGATTTGCCCACCCCGTAGGCCTTGTCGCGGTGCACGATGGTGGTGAGCGGATCGGCCTTCTCGGCGTTGATCAGCACATCGAGACGCACCAGATCGTTCCTGCGGTAGCCGATCAGGGAGTATTCCATCGAGGCGTAGCCCTTGGTGCGGCTCTTCATCTGGTCGAAGAAGTCGCTCACCACCTCCGCCAGAGGCAGCTCGTAGTGGAGCGTCACCCGGTCGGTGGTGATGTATTTCATGTCGATGAACTCGCCGCGCCGCTCCTGGCACAGCTCCATCAGGGTGCCGTTGTAGATGTTGGGGGTGTAGATCTCCAGCTTCACATAGGGCTCCTCGATCGACTCGCGCTTCTGCGGATCGGGCAGGGTGGCGGGGTTGTCCACCATCAGGGTGGTGCCATCGAGCATGTTCACCCGATAGATCACCGAGGGGGCGGTGACGATCAGATCGAGGTTGTATTCGCGCTCCAGCCGCTCCTGCACGATCTCCATGTGCAGCAGGCCGAGAAAGCCGCAGCGGAAGCCGAAGCCCATGGCGCTGCTGGTTTCCGGCTCGTACTGCAGCGCCGCGTCGCTGAGCTGGAGCTTGCCCAGGGCCTCGCGCAGGTCGGGATACTGGTCGGCGTCGGTGGGAAACAGACCGCAGAACACCATCGGCTTGGCCTCGGTGTAGCCCGGCAGCGGCGCCGGGGCGGGGTTGGCCGCCAGGGTGATGGTGTCGCCCACGCGGGCATCGGCCACGGCCTTGATCGAGGCCGCCAGGTAGCCCACCTCACCGGCGTGGAGGCTGTCGGTGGGTCGCTGATCGGGCGCCATCACGCCGATCTCATCGAGTTCGTAGGTTTTGCCGCTGGCCATCAGCAGCACCTTGTCCTTGCGGCTGAGCTGGCCGCTGATGACGCGGAAATACACGATCACGCCCCGGTAGGGGTCGTAATACGAATCGAAGATCAGCGCCTGGAGCGGCTCGGCCACCCGGTCGGCCGGCGGCGGCACCCGGTCCACCACCGCCTGCAGGATCTCGGGCACGCCGAGGCCGGTCTTGGCGGAGCAGGCGATGGCCTTCGAGCAATCGAGGCCGATGATCGCCTCGATCTCCTCCTTGATGCGCTCGGGATCGGCGCCGGGCAGATCGATCTTGTTGAGCACCGGGATGATCTCCAGATCGTTCTCCAGCGCCAGATACACATTGGCCAGCGTCTGGGCCTCCACCCCCTGGCTGGCATCCACCACCAGCAGGGCGCCTTCGCAGGCCTGCAGGGAACGGCTCACCTCATAGGAGAAGTCGACATGGCCGGGGGTGTCGATCAGATTGAGCACATAGCTCTCGCCATCGGCCGCCGTGTACTGCATGCGGGCGGCCTGGAGCTTGATGGTGATGCCGCGCTCACGCTCCAGCTCCATGTTGTCGAGGAACTGCTCCTGCATCTCCCGGGCCGCCACGGTGCCGGTGTCCTGCAGCAGGCGATCAGCCAGGGTGGATTTGCCGTGGTCGATATGGGCGATGATGCAGAAATTGCGGATGCGGGAAACGGGAACGTCGGTCATCGCAGCTCTGCACGGTCTCGGGCGAGGGGTCAGGGAGCCAGGGCCCGCCGGGCGATCCTAGGCGGGCGCGTGGGGGGCAAGTGCCGGGGCGTGGCGGCTCCAGACCTCCGGGAACCACTGGCTGCGCACATTTCACGGTGTCGGAGCCCCGACACAACTGGGCCAATCGGCAACCGGCGCTACACTGAGAACCGTTCTTGCCCCGGCGATAGCCAGGCCCTCTTGGAGAACCGGTTTGCGCACCAGAACCCTGCACTCCGCGCTCCCCACGTATGCAGGCCTGGCCGCTGTGGGCATGGTGGTCACCTTCCTGCCGCTGCAGGCCCAGGCACTCACCTACACGTTCGTGAATGCCGCATTTTCCTTAACGGGGGGCGGCAGTGGCACCATCAGCGGCAGCTTTGACTACGACGGCACTGCCGTCACAAACTTCGGCAGCATCGAAATCTCCAACTGGGAATTCAACGGCTCGCTGACACCAGTGCTGGCCACCTACACCGGAACAACCACGGCACAGGGAAATCTCAGGTTCACGGGAATCAACGGGTCGGCAAACAACTCGCCAAGCGAATTCTTCCAGATCAACAACATCCTGCTGTCCAACACCGTAGAAACCATCAGCCTCACAAGCCTGAACGGCGGCAACGACGGCGAGATCGGATTCTGCCTGAACAACGGTTGCCCGCCTACCCAATACCGCATCAGAACGTTTGCGTTCACCGACGGGGAGCTCACCAGCGTGCCGCTTCCCCTGTCTCCGGTGGCGCTCACCCCCCTCGCCCTCGCCATGGCACGGATCCGCAAGCGCTACGTGACACCAGGCCTCAGATGATCCTCAGGATCACTTCGGCCAAAACCTGATCCACTGCCTAGGATTGGTGCACCGGAAGGGGGATCTTCCGCCATGGACAGCAGGGATCCCACCGGCGCGCCGACACCGGAACCGCTATCGACCGGGAGGCCCTTCATCCCCAGCAGCGAGGGCGACCAGCTGCTGTTCGGCGCGGCGCAGGATCTGGCACGGCTGCAGGGTGCACTGAACAACGGCAATCCGCCACTGTTCGAGCGCTCGCGGCTGGGCCGCAACAGCTATGCGCTGGTGGACGCGGACGACCGCGTGATCGCCCGGATCCCGCTGGACGCGGCGCGCCGACGGCTGAAGCAGCGCAGCCGCATCGCCCGGCGGGTGCTGCGCGGACCGGCGGCGAAGCTGCCGGCGGTGGCGCGCACGGGCCGTGGCTTCACGGTGCACCAGCTGCGGCTGCTGGATGAGGAGCCACGGGCGCTGGCCTGGGCGATCGGCAGCGGCGAACCGTTTCCCGATGGGGGTTCCCGGCTGGAGCAGACCCTGATCACGGTGGCGCTGCTGTGCCTGTGTGTGCTGCCGGGGCTGTGGTACGTGAGCTACCGGCACGGACAGTGGCGGCAGCATCAGGAGGCGGTGCGCCAGCTGGTGGCGCGGTGGCGCAGCAAGGGGCGGCCGGATCCACCGGCAAGCTTCTTCGTGCTGTACGGCAGCTGAGCCAGCGGCGGAGCGTGGTTCCTATGATCTGACTCAAACCGCTGCAAGCAGGCGATGAGCACCGAAGCCACCACCACCGACCCCAGCGCCCTCACGATCGAGAACGTGGAGCGCACGCTGGATGAACTGCGTCCTTACCTGATGGCCGACGGCGGCAACGTGGAAGTGGTGGAGATCGAGGGTCCGATCGTGAAGGTGCGCCTGCAGGGCGCCTGCGGCAGCTGCCCCAGCAGCACCATGACCCTCAAGATGGGCATCGAGCGCAAGCTGCGCGAGGCGATTCCCGAGATTGATGAGGTGGTGCAGGTGCTTTGAAGCTTAATTGAAACCAAGTTTTTATCAGCAATCGCAGTCACCAATCCCCCCATTGGGCCTGTCAGCACAATCAACCGTGGGATCCACTGGCGGGTTGCAGACAAAGATGCTCTTCGCATGGGCAACTACGCACTCCCCTACATTGGCGCCGAAATTCCCGCC
>JBFLKL010000104.1:0-8953 GCA_040883175.1 Synechococcaceae cyanobacterium
GCCGCGATCAGCCGTCGGCTGAACCTGCAGCGCCCCCCGGTCTGGACCATGGGCGGGGCGCTGAACCACCTGGCCCTGCTGCGCCGGGGCCTGGCGGAGGCCCTGGCGATCCGGCTTCCCGGAGCCCAGCTGGCGGAGCCCGCCGGTGACGCCTGTGCCGGAGCCCTCAGCCTCGCCCGGGAGCGGCTTCAGCTCAGGCGGCGTTGAGATGCTGCTCGGCAGCTGCGGCGAGCTGGCCGGCCCAGCGCTGCACCAGCTGGGGTTCGGCCGCCTCCACCATCACCCGCAGCAACGGCTCGGTGCCGCTGGCACGCACCAGCACCCGGCCCCGCCCCTGCATCTCGGCCTCGGCCCGCTCCACTTCCAGGCGCAGGGGGTCGCACTGCTGCCAGCGCTGACGCCGCTCGCGATCCGGCACGCGCACGTTCACCAGGCTCTGGGGATAGGGACGGAAGCTGCCGTCCAGCCAGTCAGCCAGGCTGAGGCCCCGACCGTGCAGCAGGGTGGCCACCTGCAGGGCCGTGAGCAGACCATCACCGCTCATGCCATGGCGGGCCGAGAGGATATGGCCCGACTGTTCTCCCCCCAGGCCCGCACCCAGTTCCTCCATGGCCCTGTGCACATGCTGATCGCCCACAGGGGTGCGCTCCAGCACCCCACCACGCTGCTGCCAGGCCCGCTCGAAGCCGAGGTTGCTCATCACCGTGGCGACGATGCGGCGATCGGGGAGGCTGCCGGCCTCCAGCAGAGCCGAGCCCCACAGGAACAGGATCTGATCACCGTCGACCACCCGGCCGCGGCTGTCGACAGCCAGCATGCGGTCGGCATCGCCATCGAAGGCGAAGCCGATGTCGGCACCGGCAGCCAGCACCGCCTCACGCAGGGGCTCCAGGTGGGTGCTGCCGCAGGTGACGTTGATGCGGGCACCGTCGGGCTCGCCATGGAGCACGGTGACCTGGGCGCCGAGGGCACGGAACACGGCCTCGCCGCAGGCGGTGGCCGAGCCGTGGCAGAGATCCAGCACGATCCGGCAGCCCACGAGGCTGCGACCTTCGGCGCTGGCCACAAGGGCCTGCCGGTAGTCGGCCATCAGATCGGCGCGATCGAGGCTGTGGCCGCTGCCGCTCAGCTCCGGCAGCGGGCGTCGGCCGGCCAGGCCCGCCTCGATCGCCTCCTGCAGTGCCGCGCTGAGCTTGGCCCCCGAGGGGCCGAACACCTTGATGCCGTTGTCGCCGGGGGGATTGTGGCTGGCCGACACCATCAGCCCGCCGGCGGCGGCCCAGCGGCGGATGGCCCCGGGCACCGCCGGGGTGGGACAGATCCCCAGATGCCAGACCTCCCGCCCCGCCGCCGTCAGGCCGGCGGTGAGTGCCGCGCTGAGCATCGGCCCGCTGCAGCGGCTGTCCCGACCGATCAGCACCGGGGCACCGGCGGGCAGCACCTGACCGCACCAGAAGCCCACCTGCAGGGCCAGGGCCGGGGTGACCTGGCTGCCGACATGCCCGCGGATGCCATCGGTGCCGAAACCGGCGACCCCCTCACCGAGCGGATGACCCAGCGGATGACCCAGGGGAGGAACGCTCGGCTGAGACATGGCAGGGCCGGTGGTGGCGCCAGCGTATGTCCAGCCGCCCGGGGCGCTCAGCTCCGCAGTGCCAGCTGGCTCAGCGCCAACGCCGCGGCCACCACACCCAGCCACACAGTTCCAGCAGCGCCCAGAACAGCAGACCGCCCACCACCCAGCCCGGCAACCAGCTGAACGGGATCCACGGGCGCAGCACCAGCACCACAGCCGCCAGCGCCAGCACCCGCAGCGCCCGCAGGCGCTGCACACTGCCGGGGAGGCTGGAGAGGTAAGGGGGCAGAGCAGGCCGGCGCATGGGCGGCGGGGAAGCGATGCGACGGCCCCCCAGAATGCCGCCCGTCGACCTGGCCCGCCCTTGCAGCGCCTTCCCCTGCTTCTGGCTGTGAGCTGCCTGGGCAGTGCGGCCCTGCTGCTGGGAGGTCGCCTGCTGCTGCTGCAGCGGCCGGGGCTCACCCCCAACCTCGGCAGCGGCAGCCTGGAACGCATCTGGCGGCTGGATCCGGATCCCCAGCGGCGCCGCGAGGCCGCTCTGCTGCTGGCGGGCCGGAGTGGCGGAGGCGGCAGCAGCCAGCGGGATGCCGCCAGCCTGGGCGCCGAGCGGCGCCTGCTGCGGGGGCAGGGCTGGGGAGGCGATCCCCTGGCGGCGCTGGTGCTCAAACGCGAAGCCCAGGCGGCGGAACGGCTGGGCGATGACGTGGTGGCCGGCAACCGCTGGCGAGAGCTGCTGCGACGCTTTCCCGACGATCCCGCCAGTGCCGATGCCCTCTACACCCTCGGCCGCCGGCAACCGCTGCTGCGTGAGCTGCTGCTGGAGCGCTTTCCCGGCCATCCGGCGGCCCTGGCCGCAGCCCTGGAGCAGGGTCCGGGGGGGGCGCTGCACCTGGCCCGCTGGGGGGTGCGCTGGCCCGGAGCTGGGGCGGAACTGCGGCGGCGCTGCGCAGCCGGCCAGCCGGACCTGAGCGCCGCCGATCGTGATCAGCTCGCCGCCGGGCTGGCCCAGCTCGGAGATGCCGCCGCGGCCCTGGACTGCCTCGGGGAGACCGCCGCCAGCCCAGCCACCGACCTGGCGCTGGCACGCGCCATTCTGCTTGATCCGGAACGTGAGGAGGCGGCGGAGGCCCGGCTGCTGGCTCTGGCCCGCAGTGCGCCCCAGAGCGACGAGGCCCTCGAGGCGGTGCGGCTGCTCAGCGAGGGGCGCAGCAACGCCAGCCTGGAGGCGATACGGCAACTGCCCGCGGCCCTGCAGGGCAGTGCCCCCGCCCAGGCCCGGCTGGCCAGGGAGAGCAACGATCCGCTGCGCGTTCTGGCCGTGCTGCGGCAATGGCCCGACGATCCCGCCAGCTGGGGACTGCAGTGGCATCAGGCCCGCAGGGAGGCCCTGGAGGGAAACTGGCGGCAGGCGGCGCAGGTGCTTGACGAACCCGGCCTGAACGGCCGGCTGCCGGTGGCCCTGGAGGGCCGCCGGCGCTTCTGGCAGGGGCTGGCCCGCTGGCAGCTCGGCCAGCGGCAGCAGGCTCGGGAGATCTGGACCGACCTGCTGGAGCGGCTGCCCGGTGGCTACTACGGCTGGCGCGCCGCCGTGCGTCTCTCCCGGGGGGACGTGGAACTGGATCCCCTGCTGGCGCCACCCCTTGCCCCGGCGCTCTGGCACCCCCTGGACAGCGGTGATCCCAGCCTGGAACGCCTCTGGCGCCTGAGCCAGCCGCTGGAGGCCTGGGAGCACTGGCTGCTGAGGCAGCAACCGCGTGCCAGCGGCGAGCCTGTGGCGCAGATCCACGAGGGTCGCCTGCGCCGGGCGGTGGGCGACCACTGGCTGGGTCTGGGCCGGCTCGAGCAGGCCAGCCTGCGGTTGCCGGCCGGGGACTGCACCCGCGCGCGGGTGCTGGAGCGGGAGTTGCACTCCATCGCCTTCGGCGCGGAGCTCAGCGCCGCCGGGGCCGAGGCTGCCGTGCCCGCCACGCTTCTGGCGGCGGTGGCCAAGCAGGAGTCGCGCTTCTCGCCCACGGTGCGCTCGCCCGTGGGAGCGGTGGGCCTGCTGCAGTTGATGCCCGCCACGGCGGAGGAGCTGATGGGTCGGCCGCTGGCAGCGGAAGAACTGGAACAACCGGCCCTCAACGCCCGCCTGGGCGCCCGCTACCTGGGCCAGCTGCTGGAGCGCTGGCAGGGGGATCCACTGCTGGCCGTGGCCAGCTACAACGCCGGCCCGAACGCGGTGGCCGCCTGGATCGATCCGCGCCTGGCGAGCGAGCCCGAGCTCTGGGTGGAGGCCATCCCCTTCCCCGAGACCCGCCTCTACGTCAAGAAGGTGCTGGGAAACCTCTGGAGCCTGCAGGAAGCCCGGCTGCCGTCCTGCGCAGCGCCCCCTCCCGGCGCCGGCTGATCCACACCGGCTGGTCAGCCCCGGCTGACCAGCCAGCGACCGAAGGCGCTGCTCACCAGCACCAGTGCACTGAGACCGAGGGAGAGCCACAGCGGTGGCGGCACCACCCGGATGCGGGCCAGATCCACCCGGGCCAGCAACACCGCCGACGCCAGGATCAGCACCCGCGAGAGCACCTCCAGCCGCAGCAGGTAGAGGGCGGCCAGGGTGACGATCAGCAGGGTAAGCACCAGGGTCATCACCTGGCTGGCCGCCATCAGCCCGGTCACACCGCGCAGCAGCCGCAGGGGCATGCTGCACAGCACCACGACGAGCAGGGTCTGCAGGGCGTCAAACGAAGCGAACCAGCCCAGCACCGCCAGCAGGCCGTCGCCCGCCGGGGGTGGCGACCGCCACGAGGTGCCGATGTAGGCCGCCACCGCCACCAGCAGCAGCACCAGCGGCGCGCGCAGCGGCAGCGCCAGCAGGCGCAGCAGCGGCAGGATCACAGCAGCCATCGAAGCCATCGTTCAGGACGGATCCAGCACCAGGGCGATGGCCTCGACCGGGCAGCTGGGGATGCACTGCTCACAGACCAGACAGCGGGAGGCCTCGAACTGCAGGCGCCAGGACGGAGCCGCGAAGCGCAGGGCACCGCTGGGGCACACACTCGAGCAGATGCCGCAGTCCACGCAGCGTCCGCGATCGATGGCGATCTCACCGGGGGCGCGGTTGAGGCTCAGGCCCTGGCTCTCCAGCCAGGTCTCGGCGGCCTCCAGCTCATCGATGTCTCCCGAGAGCTCCACCACCATGGTGCCGCTCTGGTTTGGGGCGATCTGGGCCCGCAGGATCTTGGCGGCGATATCGAAATCCACCGCCAGCCGGTAGGTGATCGGCTGGTGCACCACCTCCCGGGGGAAGTGCAGGGTGAGACGACGCTTCATGGTTCAGCGGCCACAGGGCTCAGCGGCGGCGCCGACCCTGGCAGAGTGCTCCCAGCCTGAAGCACCCGGGCCCGTTCGAGCCGATGCCGTTCCCGGACCACACCGCGCCACAGCCATGAGCACCTCTGAGCAGGCGGCCGGCCCCGGCCGAAGGGAACGGCTGGCGCTGCTGGCGATCGCCGGCCTGCTGGCGCTGCTGGTGGTGTGGCTGCGGGGCGGGATGCCATCGCAGGCACCACTCGAGGCCCTGGCGCGGCGATCCCCCGCCCTCAGCGAAGCCCTGGCCGATGGCACACCCACCCTGGTGGAGTTCTACGCCGACTGGTGCGAAGCCTGCCGCTCCATGGCGCCGGCGATGGACGCCATCGAACGCGACCGGCGCGGCGCCCTCGACGTGGTGCTGCTCAACGTCGACAACCCCCGCTGGCAACCGGAGCTGGAGCGCTACATGGTGAACGGCATCCCCCATCTGGAGCTGTTCGATGCCGGCGGTGCCAACGTGGGCCACTCCATCGGCGCCCGCTCCGCTCCTGAACTGCAGGCGCTCACGGCCGCGCTGCTCAGCGGCGATCCGTTGCCCGAACTGGCCGGTGTGGGTGCCGTGAGCCGGCTTGACGGCGGCGGACCCGGCGCACCCGCCGCGATCGCCCCACGCAGCCATGGCTGAGCCGAGCTTCGATCGCCGCTTCCGGGTGGAGCGGATCACCGCCACCCCCAACCCGCAGCAGTGTGTATGGGCGGCGATGCACCAGGACTACAGCGAGGACTTCGTGGCCAGCGATACGGCTGGCTGGCCGGATGAGCGGCGCTGCGGCGAGATCTGCGTGAAGCGGCTGCTGGCTGGCGAACGGGGCCACTTCGGCCCCCTGGAGCATGCCCAGATCGTGCTCAACGTGGGCTGGTTTCCCCACTCGGTGATGCAGCAGGCCCGCACCCACCGGGTGGGCGTGAGTTTCGATGTGCAGTCGATGCGCTACACCGGCGACCGCATCCGCCGGGCTGCCAACGGGGAACTGAACCTGGAGGATGTGTTCTATCTTCGCCCCGTGGGTGAGTATGCCGACCGTCAGGGGAAGAAATACGTCTACTCCGGCGAGCAGCGCCGCATCGATCTGGACCTCTGCCGCCACGCCGCGGAGCGCTACCGCGACCTGCTCGATGCCGGCTATGCCGAGGAGCACGCCCGCGGCATCCTGCCGTTCGACTATCGCCAGCACTTCGTGGTCAGCTTCAGCCTGCGGGCTCTGCTGCACTTCCTCGATCTGCGGGCCAAGCTCGATGCCCAGCTGGAGATCCGGGCCCTCTGCGATCTGCTCTGGCCCCATCTGCAGAGCTGGACCCCGGAGATCGCCGGCTGGTATGAAAAGAGCCGGCTGCACAAAGCCAGACTCGCGCCTTAGCGCAAACCACTGAGCACACCTCACTGAGCACAGCTCCCGGTGCGAGCCACGCTCGCTGCTGCGGAGAGCGTTCAGATCCGGGCCAGGGTCACACGCTCGGGCTGGTGCTGATATTTCCCGGCGCGGTCGTTGTAGGTGGTGTCGCAGGGATCACCCTCGAAGAACAGCAGCTGGCAGATCCCCTCCCCGGCGTAGATGCGGCAGTCGGCTCCGGAGGAATTGCTGAATTCCAGGGTGAGGTGACCCTCCCAGCTGGCCTCGGCCGGCGTGGTGTTGACGATGATGCCGAGGCGGGCATAGGTGCTCTTGCCGAGGCAGATCACCGTGATGTTGGCGGGTACCCGCAACTTCTCGAGGGCCACGCCAAGTCCGTAGGAATGGGCCGGCAGGATGAAGTAGCTGCCGTCCTGATCAGCGTGCAGCGGTGCGGGCTCCAGGTTGGCGGGGTTGAACCGCTTGGGATTCATCACCGTGCCTGGCACATGGCGGAAGATCAGGAATTCCTGCGTGGAGAGGCGCAGGTCGTAGCCGTAGGAGGAGCAGCCGAAGCTCAGCACCGGCCGGGCAGCGGTGTCGGGTTCGAGATGGCGCACCAGGGAGGACTGGAACGGCTCCAGCATTCCCGCTGCGGCCTGCTCCTTGATCCAGCGGTCGTTCTTCAGCATGGATGGGCGGTGTCAGAAGCCGCGGCGGAGCTGGGTGACCTGATCGGCCAGGGCCATCAGTTCCGGCGCCATGGGCGGACCGGTGAGGATGACATCCATCGGGGCCGGCCGCTGCTCGAGCACCGCCAGCACCTCGGCGGCCTGGAGGAAACCGAGCTCGATCGCCAGGCCAAGCTCATCGAGCACCATCAGATCCACCGCGGCACTCAGCAGCTGGTCACGGCTGAACTCCCACACCCCCTGGACGGCCTCGCGCACAAGCGGATCGTGCTCGCAGGCCGGTTCGGCGAGGCAGGCCTCAACGGCCGGCCGCAGCCAGCGCAGACGGCCACAGAGGCTGGGGCTGGCGTCGATGCCCTGATTCACACCGCCCTTGAGGAACTGGCACACCAGCACCCTGCTGCCCAGGCCGGCCGTGCGGATGGCCTGGCTGAGCACGGCCGAGAAGCTGCCGCGATAGGGCGCTGTGTGGATCTGCAGCAGTCCCTCAGGCTGAGCCAACAGGCGCAGCGGGGAGGGCGGGTCCGACGGGACCGCCGCCGGGGGTCGATGCCGACTCGCACCTGCGGGAGCCACGGCCGTCCGGACCGGAGGCTTCACACCATAGACAGGGCGAGCGGGCAGGTCGCCGAGGCCGGCGGGGAGGCTGGCGGTCATGGCGTGGGGTGGCGTGAAGCTGAATGTAGCGGCTTCAGGCTCGATCACAACAGCCGCACACCACCTGTGGTGGAGAACGAATGTACCGGTGCTTCGCCGTCCCCTTCGCGGGCCGCCCAGGCAGTGCGGGAGCCGCGATCTGTGTGCGTTGTTACAAGTACCGTCGGGCGCGATCTTTAGGGTTTCGCGACATCCCCGCCTGGTCCATGGTCGGCGCCACCCGCGGCTTCAGCCGCACCGCCAGCACCCCCACCACCGGGACCCCCGGGGCCGTGACCACCATCGGCAGCGGAGCCCAGGACAGCACCACCCTGCTGGAGGTGATGCGGGGGCTGAGCGGCAGCAGCGCCGAAACCATCGAGCGCGGCAAGACGATCTTCTTCCCCGGCGATCCCGCCGAACGCGTCTATCTGCTGCGCCGCGGCGCCGTCAGGCTGTCCCGGGTCTACGAGAGCGGCGAGGAGATCACCGTGGCCCTGCTGCGGGAGAACAGCCTGTTCGGCGTGCTCTCCCTCCTCACCGGCCAGCGCTCCGACCGCTTCTATCACGCCATCGCCTTCACCAGGGTGGAGCTGATCACGGCCCCGGCCACCTCGCTGCGCAGGGCGATCGAACTCGACGCCAGCGTGGGGCTGCTGCTGCTCCAGGGCCTCTCATCCCGCATCCTGCAGACGGAGACCATGATCGAGACCCTCACCCACCGCGACATGAGTTCGCGGCTGGTGAGCTTCCTGCTGGTGCTCTGCCGCGATTTCGGACTGCCCGGCAGCGAGGGGATCACGATCGATCTGCGCCTCTCCCACCAGGCCATCGCCGAGGCGATCGGCTCCACCCGCGTCACCATCACCCGTCTGCTGGGCGATCTGCGCCAGGAGGGGCTGCTGCAGATCGACCGCAAGAAGATCACCGTGTTCGATCCGATCGCCCTGGCCAAGCGGTTCAGCTGACCGGCAGCCGGCCCCAGCTCCGCTGCATCCCGGAGCTGGGGCCGGGAGATACTGAACCGATTCGAGCGTCGTCGTGTCGGGCTGGTTGCTGATCCTGGCGCTGCTGGTGCTCGGGGGGGTCCTCGCCACCCTGGGCGACCGACTCGGCAGCCGAGTGGGCAAGGCGAGACTCAGCCTCTTCGGGCTGCGTCCACGCAACACGGCCGTGGTGATCACGGTGCTCACGGGCAGCCTGATCAGTGCCGTCTCGCTGGGGCTGATGCTGCTGGTGAGCGAGCGGCTGCGCCGCGGTCTGTTCGAGCTGGATCGCATCGAGGAGCGGCTGCGCACCAGCCGCGAGCAGCTCGAGGACAGCCGCGGCGAACTGCAGTCCAGTCAGGCGGAGGTGGCGCGCGC
>JBFLKL010000105.1:0-4179 GCA_040883175.1 Synechococcaceae cyanobacterium
CACGGCCGGGTGCTGGCCACCAGTCGCCTCACCTACAACCTCTACGGGCAGCCCCGCCAGGTGAGCGATGAGGCCTGGCCGCCCCTGCGCGATCGCCTGGCGGGGCTGCTGGATCTGCCGGCGGCCCAGCTCGAGGAGCAGCGCCGTGCCGGGGCCGGCGGTGAGGGTTTCCGCATCCAGCTGGCCGAGGGGCTCAGCCCCGATCAGGTGCTGCGCTTCCGCGAGCGCGCCACGGAGTTGCCGGTGGCCGAGGTGGACGTGGATGTGCTGCGCAGCTATCCCCATGGTCGCCTCGGCGCCCATGTGCTCGGCTACACCAGCGGCATCACCGAGGAGGAATACCTGCGCCTGCGCGATCAGGGCTATCGCATCCGCGACCGCGTCGGCCGCAGCGGTGTTGAGAAGGTGTATGAGGCACACCTGCGGGGCGAGTGGGGCGGTCAGCAGGTGGAGGTGAATGCCGCCGGCCAGGTGCAGCGGGTGCTGGGGGAGAAGCCGGCCCGGGCCGGCAAGGACCTGCGTCTCACCCTGGACCTGCCCCTTCAGCAGGCGGCCGAGAAGGCCCTGGACGGGGTGGCCAAGGGGGCGATCGTGGCCATGGATCCCAACACCGGGGCGATCCGGGCGATGGCCAGCCGCCCCACGTTTGACCCCAACATCTTCTCCCCGGCCCCGAGCATCAGCCAGTGGGCGGCGCTCAACGGCCCCGAGGCCCCCCTGCTCAACCGGACGCTGCAGGGGTTCCCGCCGGCCAGCACCTTCAAGATCGTCACCAGTCTGGCGGCGCTGGAATCCGACCGTTACGGCCCCACCTCCACCGAGCTCACCAGCGCCTCCTACTGCCGTGCAGGTCTCTGCTATCGCGACCACGTGAGCATGGGCCAGCTCGGCTTCCCGATGGCCCTGGCCCTGAGCAGCAACAGCTTCTACTACCGGGCGGGCATCAACATCGGTGCCGATGCGATCTTCGAGGCGGCGCGGCGGCTGGGCTTCGGCGCCCTCACCGGCGTGGAGCTGAGCGCCGAGGAGAGCAAGGGCCTGCTGGGGGACAAGGCCTGGAAGCAGCAGGTGCTGGCGGAACCCTGGACCGATGTGGACACGATCACCGCCTCCATCGGCCAGGGGGCCGTGCTGGTCACTCCCCTGCAGATGGCGCGCATGTATGCCGCGGTGGCCAACGGCGGCTGGCTTGTGACCCCCCATCTGGTGGAGCGGGAACCGCAGCGGCAGTGGATCGGTTTCCAGCCAGACACCATCGCCACGGTGCGCAAGGGGCTGCGCCTGGCGGTGGAGCAGGGCACGGCCAGGGCCCTCAACCAGCCCAACCTGCCGCCGGCGGCGGGCAAGACGGGCACCGCCGAGGATCCCCCCAGGCCCGTGCATGCCTGGTTCGGTGGCTACGCGCCTGCCGGCGACGCCGATCTGGTGGTGGTGGCCTTCGGGGAGAACACCGGTGGCTTCGGCGGCACCGTGGCGGTTCCCATGGCTCAGGTTCTGTTCACGACCTGGTTCCAGAACGGCAGGTCCGCCGCTGCGACTCCAAAGACAGCGGCTGCCGCGAACTGAAGCCAGGGCGAACGGACCGCTCCAGCCGATCAGGCCACGAGGCGGAGGGGCTCGCCCTCCAGCAGGCGTCCGTAGTAGCCGCGCAGCTGGTCGGTGGCACCTGCCCAGCCCCAGCGCTCGGCTTCTGCCCTGGCCGCCTGGCGCAGGGCCTGGCGCTCGGCGGGATCGCCCAGAAGGCGCTGCACCGCCGCCGTGAGGCTGGCGGCGCCGCCGTCGGCCCCATCGGGGTCGTAGAGGCAGCCATTCACGCCGTCGGTGACGATGTCGGGAATGCCGCCGCGGTTGGCGCCCACCACCGGGCAGCCGGCCGCCATCGCCTCCAGCAGCACCAGTCCAAGGGTTTCGGTGCTGGAGGGGAACAGGAAGGCGTCGCCGCTGGCATAGGCGGACGCCAGCTCCTCTCCGGCCAGGTAACCCACGAAGGTGGCGGGCAGATCACTGAAGTGGGCCTCCAGCTGCTGGCGGTGGGGCCCGTCGCCCACCAGGGCCAGGCGGGCGTCGGGCATCGCCTCCAGCACCGGCCGGATGCGCTCGATCTGCTTCTCGGCCGAGAGGCGGCCGATGTAGAGCAGCAGCTTGCCGGTGTCGCTGTGACCCCCCAGGAGCCTGCGGCGGGTGGCGTCGCTGCGCAGCTCGGGCCTGAACAGCTCGGTGTCCACCCCCCGCTGCCAGAGGTCGGTGTGCAGGATGCCCTTCTCGCTCAGTTCCTGCACCATGGCGGTGGAGGTGCAGAGGTTGAGGCGGGCCTGGTTGTGGGCGGCCTTGAGCAGCTCCCAGAGCAGGGGCTCGAGCATGCCCATGCCGTAGTGCTCCAGGTATTTGGGCAGATGGGTGTGGTAGCTGGCCACGAGGGGATAGCCCTTGGTCCTGGCCAGCCAGATGCCCCCCAGGCCGAGCACGGCCGGATTCACCACGTGCACCAGGTCGGGGTCGAATGCCTCCAGCGCCTCGGATACCGCCGGCCGCGGCAGGGCAAGCTTCAGTTCGGGGTAGAGGGGCAGCGGCATCGCCGGTACCCCCACCACCCGGGCCCCCATGTAGGTGTCGGGAGCCCCTTCCGGGCAGAAGATCAGCACCTCATCGCCCGCCGCCGCCAGGTGCTGCACGGTCTTGGTGAGACGGGTGACGATCCCGTCCACCTTGGGCAGGAAGGTTTCGGTGAAGAAGGCGATCTTCAAGGGAAGGGGGCCGGTGAGGGCGGCGCTCAGGCGGCCGGAACGGCCGCGATGGCCTGGGCCTGTTTGGTGGTCCAGGCCGACTGGCAGGGAATGCGGCTGCGGTCGCAGCGGTCGGCCCAGCGGCGGGCCACATCCACCACCTCGGCCATCAGTCCGTCATCGAGGGTGGTGGGTTTGAGACCCAGCTCGATGAAACAGCGGTTGTCGACGATCAGGTCGTTCTCGATCGCCTCCTTGCGGGGATTGGGCAGGTAGTTGATCTGGGCACCGGTGAGGTCGGCCACCTTGCGGGCCAGTTCGCCCACCTGGTGGCTCTCGGTCATCTGGTTGAAGATCTTCACCTTCTCGCCGGCGGCCGGCGGGTGCTCCAGGGCCAGCTGCACGCACTTCACCGAGTCGCGGATGTGGATGAAGGCGCGGGTCTGGCCGCCGGTGCCGTGCACGGTGAGCGGGTAGCCGATCGCCGCCTGCATCAGGAAGCGGTTGAGCACGGTGCCGTAGTCACCGTCGTAGTCGAAGCGGTTGGTGAGGCGGGGATCCTTCTCGGTGAGGGCTGTGTTGGTGCCCCACACGATCCCCTGGTGAAGATCGGTGACGCGGATGCCGTCGTTCTTGTTGTAGTAGTAAAAGAGCAGCTGATCCAGCGTCTTGGTCATGTGATAGACGCTGCCGGGATCGGCCGGGTGCAGGATCTTCTCGGTGAAACGGCTGCCGTCGGGCTGGGGCACCTCCACGGTGAGATAGCCCTCGGGGATCGTGGCGCCGCGGTGGGAGCCGTAGCCGTACACCCCCATGGTGCCCAGGTGGACGATGTGCATGTCCAGGCCGCTCTCCACGATCGCGGCCAGCAGGTTGTGGGTGCCGTTGACGTTGTTGTCGACGGTGTAGCGCTTGGTGGCGCTGCTCTTCATCGAATAGGGGGCGGCACGCTGCTCGGCGAAGTGCACCACCGCATCGGGACGCTCGCAGCGCAGCAGGGCCAGCAGCCGGTCGTACTCACGGGCGATGTCCAGCTGCTCGAAGCCGATCGGCTTGCCGCCCACCTGCTCCCAGGCCCGCAGCCGCTCGCCGATGGTGGCGATGGGCGTGAGCGACTCCACTTCGAGGTCGATGTCGATCTTGCGCCGGCTGAGGTTGTCGACGACCAGCACATCGTGGCCGGCATCGGCCAGGTTGACGGCGCAGGGCCAGCCGCAGAACCCGTCGCCGCCGAGAACGAAGATCTTCATTGCCGCATCCTCAGGTCTGACCATCCTGCAATGCGGCCCATCCTGCAATGCGGACAAGCCGCCCCCTCCGGAAGCGAGGGCAGGCCCGCTAGTGGCTGATCCCCGCGGCCAGGATCACCAGCAGCGGCACCAGCACGGCCCCGGCGATGAGCAGGCCGCGGCTGCCGGGGCCACGGCGTTCCCCCTCCTCCATCAGCACCATGCGG
>JBFLKL010000106.1:0-4324 GCA_040883175.1 Synechococcaceae cyanobacterium
CTGGTGCTGGCTACCGGTCTTGTGGTGGATGACGCGATCACGGTGATCGAAGACACCAGCACCAAGAAGCAGGAAGGGATGAGCGCGATCGGGGCTGCCAAGGCCACCATGGATGAGCTGTTTTCCGCCATTATCGCGACCTCCCTGGTGCTCTTCGCGGTGTTCGTGCCGGTGCTGTTCTTTCCTGGAGCCACCGGAACGATCTACAAGCAATTTGCTGCCACCATCATCTTCTCGGTGGCTATCTCCACGTTCAACGCCCTCACTTTCTCCCCCATGCTCTCCGGTCTCCTGCTGGGCCTGGATATGGGGGCACCCTCGCGGCGCACCTACTTCATCGGGGGAGGATTCGTGGGCTTCGTCTATGGCTTGCTGTCGGCCGGGGGTGGGGTGGTGCCCGTGCTCATCGCAACCCTGGCAGGCCTGCTCGTTGGCTTCGCGCTCAAGCTGATCACCGGGCTGCCCCTCCGCCTGCCCTTTGCCATCGGCGGAGCCGCCACGGGCCTGGTGTTTGGCGGTGTCGTCAGTCCCTTCACCGTCCTCCTGTTCACGGGGATCGGCCTGTTTCTGGGCTTCTTCGTAGAGCCGATCTTCGCCGCCTTCAATCGTCTGTATGCAGGCTTGGAAGGGGCCTACAGACGACTGCTTGCGCTCTCACTCGACTACCGGCGGGTTGTGCTGGGCCTGCTGGTGGGTGGCATTGCCCTCACAGCCTTTGCCTTCAATGCCATGCCCTCCGGGTTTGTGCCGACAGAGGATCAGGGCTATGCCATCGGCTTCGTGCAGGCTCCCGATGGGGTGTCCCTGGAGCGCACCGAGGCCGTCAATCGTGAAGTGGCCGAGATCCTGAGATCGGAGCAGAAGAACGGAGTTCAGAGTGCCGCCCTGTTCAGCGGCGCCAGCCTGCAAGGCAACGCTCCCAACCGCGGCATTTTCTTCCTCGGCACTGAGAACTGGGATCAGCGCCTGTCACCTGAGCGCAGTGTCGGCGCGATTGTGGAACGCCTCAACCGCAAACTGCAGGCGGTGGATGGCGCCAGGGTGTTCGTGGTGGAGCCGCCGGCCGTGCCCGGCTATGGCACCGGCGATGGTTTCGAGCTGCAACTGCTGGATCAGAGTGGCGGTGCCTTTTCGTTGCCTGAGCTGGCCGAGCAGGCCAACACGCTGATCCGCAACGCTACCCAGACAGGCGTTTTCAGCCGCGTGTTCACCCAGTTCTCTCCTGAGAGTCCCCAGCTTGAGGTGGTTGTGGATCGTGACCGAATGGCGTCCCTGGGTATTGACTATGGCGACGCCATGAGCACCTTCAGCTTCTACTTCGGCGGTTCCTATGTCAACGATACGTTCGTGGAGGGCCAGGCCAGACGCGTTTACATCCAGGCTGATGATGTCTACAGATCCACCCCTGAATCCCTCACCGAGTTGTTCGTTCGCAACAGCAGTGGTGACCAAGTGCCGCTTTCCGAGTTCTTCACGGTGCGTCCCGTCACCGGCCCCTCTGTGATCCCCAGGTTCAATCTCTTTCGCGCCATCCAGGTGGAAGGCAATGCTGCTGCAGGCAGGAGCTCCGGTGATGCCATCAACACCATCCGATCCCAGTTTGAGCAGCTCAAGGTGCCAGGCCTTGGCTATGACTGGACAGGTATCTCCCGCGAAGAAGTGAAGGCGGGCGCTCTTGCGATCGTGATCTTTGCCCTGGGCATCCTGGTGGTGTTCCTCGTGCTATCTGCCCAGTATGAGAGCTATACCGACCCACTGATCATCCTGATGACAGTGCCCACCGCCATGCTGGGTGCGCTGATGTTCCTGGCGATTCGCGCAGAAGTGCTCAACATCTATGCCCAGGTGGGTCTGGTGATGCTCATCGGCCTGGCCGCCAAGAACGGCATCCTGATCGTGGATCTGGCCAATCAGCGCATGGCCGCAGGGGCCACGGCCCTGGTGGCTGCCCGGGACGCAGCCCAGTCACGTCTGCGGCCGATTCTGATGACCGCCATTTCTTCGCTCTTCGGTTTCCTGCCCCTGGTGCTGGCCAGCGGTGCCGGCGCCCGCAGCCAGGCGTCCCTGGGCACGGTGGTCTTCGGTGGTCTTCTGATGGCCACCATCCTTTCGTTGCTCGTGGTGCCGGCGTTCTACGTGGTGATGAAGCAGCTCTTCGGTGGCCGTCCCGAGGACGATCAGGCCAGCCCCCCGGTCAGCACCGACGGGCTGGCCGACAACGTCAACAGCTGATGGCACGCCCCCGCTTCAATGGTGCCGCCGCCACCCTGGCCGGCCTGGTGGGTGGGGCCATCGGCCTGTCGGTGGCGCTGTTTCTACGGGCCCTGATTCTGAACACCCCGGCCCAGGTGAGGCCCGCCACCTTCTTCTGGTGGTTCGTGCTGCTCACCGTTGCCGGAGCGCTGTGGGGACTGGCCACCCAGACCATGAAACAGCTGGAGCGGATCCAGGGATACCGACAGGGACCCTCCTGGAAGGGGCGCGGCAGCTCCGGTTCAGGTCAATCCCGCAGCACCGGGGTTCCCAGGCTCTCCCCTGGTGCGGAGCGGGATGTGCAGGGCACTCCTCCCGACCCCGACGACTCCCAGGCGGGCCCCTGAGCTGCCTCAGGTGATCACCGTGGGCCTGTCCATCCCGGTGCGGGCCCCGATCTCCGCGAGCCCATCAATCGCCTGGATCAGATCCCCCAGGGCGCGTTGGGGATCCTGGTTCAGGTTGCCGCCGGGTGGAACGAAGCTCTCCAGGTACACCCTCAGGGTGGCGCCCTGGGTGCCGGTGCCGGAGAGGCGCAGCACCACCCGGCTGCCGTCATCAAGCAGCAGGCGCAGGCCCTGACCGCTGGTGAGTGAGCCATCCACCGGGTCGGTGTAGGCGAAGTCGTCGGCGGTGGCGATGGCACGACCCGCGAAGGGTTGCCCCACCAGCCCAGGCTGCATCTCCTTCACCCGGCCGTAGAGATCGTGGGCGGCCTCGCTGGGGATGGCCTCGTAGTCGTGGCGGGAGTAGTAGTGGCGGCCGAAGCGGCTCCAGTGCCCGGCCATGATTTCGGCCACCGGGCAGCGGCGGCGGGCGAGGATGTTGAGCCAGAACAGCACCGCCCAGAGGCCGTCCTTCTCGCGGATGTGGTTGGAACCGGTGCCGAAGCTCTCCTCGCCGCAGAGGGTGATCCGACCGGCGTCGAGCAGGTTGCCGAAGAACTTCCAGCCGGTGGGTGTCTCGTGGCAGGGGATCTCCAGCTCCCCGGCCACCACGTCCACCGCGGCGCTGGTGGGCATCGAACGGGCCACGCCGGCCAGGCCATCGGCATAGCCCGGCGCCAGGGTGGCATTGGCGGTGAGCACTGCCAGGCTGTCGCTGGGGTTCACGAAGCAGCGCGCCCCCAGGATCATGTTGCGGTCGCCATCGCCGTCGCAGGCCGCACCGAAGCTGTAGGCGTCGCTCTGCAGAAGCAGCTCGGCCAGGTCGTGGGCGTAGGTGAGGTTGGGGTCGGGGTGGCCGCCGCCGAAATCCTCCAGTGGGGTGCCGTTGCGCACGGTGCCGGCGGGCGCCCCCAGCAGCCCTTCGAGGATGCGGGTGGCGTAGGGACCGGTGACGGCGTGCATGGCGTCGAACGCCATCGGAAAATCGCCCCTGAGCAGATCGGCGATGGCGTCGAAGTCGAACAGGCGCTGCATCAGCGCCACGTAGTCGTCCACCCCGTCGATCACCTCGATCTGCAGGCTGCCAAGGCTCTGGCTGCCGGTGCACTCCAGGTCGATGCCGCCGTCCCGCTGCGGTGCATCGACGATGCGGTAACCCTCCAGCGACTGGGTGACAGCGAAGATGGCGTCGGTGATCGCTTCGGGGGCCGGTCCGCCGTTGGCCCCGTTCACCTTCACCCCGAAGTCGCCGTCCACTCCGCCCGGATTGTGGCTGGCCGAGAGGATGATGCCGCCGATGGCCTTGTGGCGGCGGATCAGGTGGGACGCCGCCGGGGTGGAGAGGATGCCGCCGGTGGTGGTGATGACACGGGCCACACCATGGGCGGCGGCCATGCGCACGATCACCGCGATGGCCCGGCGATTGCCGTAACGCCCGTCGCCGCCCAGCACCAGAGTGCCCCCCGCAACGCCAGGCAGCACCTGAAGGATCGCCTCGATGAAACTTTCCAGGTAGTGGGGCTGCTCGAACCGGCGGCTGCTCTTGCGCAGGCCGGAGGTGCCGGGTTTCTGGTCGCTGAAGGGCTGGGGCAGGCGGATCTCCCGGACGGTGATCTCCTGGACGTTCGCTGCCATCGGACCGGGGCGGGATGAACTCAAAATAACCCTGCAGTTGCGGCGTCACC
>JBFLKL010000107.1:0-5152 GCA_040883175.1 Synechococcaceae cyanobacterium
AGGCTCCTGCGGCATGTCTTCCAGGAAAGACTCATGGCTCGTGGCAGCCGACTGACAACCTGGGCAAAGACAATCCGCCAGATGCTGACCGGCGCGTGATGCCAGATCCAGTGCCGTGCGTGAGGAAGTCAGCGGCTGCTCTGAGCTCGGCATACGCGCAACGGTCATAGGAATAGTTCCGATATAGTTTGAACCTACGGGCGATGGCCTATAACCCCTGTAGCGGTTGCTACGCAGTGATCCACAGGGCACAGCGCCGTCACACCCGAGGCGAACGGTTCAAGGACGACGGCCGTTCGCTGTCAACCGGAAACAGCTCACCCTGAATCACCGCAGGCCAGCGGCTCCTTGGCGGCGCCTTGATGTGACCCGCCGAGGCCCGCTTGACCGGACCGTCGGGCAGAGCGGGCCAGAGCAGATCCGAAGCCCGGAACACCGCATAGGGGGAGGAGACCGGCATGGCACCATCACGGAAGTACACCTGTACTAGCCGTGACTCACCGCGTTGTCAACGGGCCGATCAGCCCTGATGGAGCAGGGCGCCGAGCCCCAGCTGCTGGAGGATCCCGTGGCCCGAAAGGGCTTTCACCACCAGGCCGATGGCGAAGCCGAGCATGGCCAGGCGCCCGTTGAGCAGCTCGGCGCGGGAGTGGAACCCCCATCCGCTGAGGCTTTCAGGGCTGGCCCGGTACATCAGGGGCTCGATCGGGCGGGGGTCGAGCAGCTCGGAGTCCTGCGACTCCCACATGGCACCTTCCGATTCGGCGAAATGCTGAGCAGGGACGCGGGCCTGGGTTTTGGTTGGTGGTGACATGATGAGTATTCCTGTGGGTGAAAAGTGTGAGAGTCAAAGAGGACTCCGGCCTTTCCGTTGGAATTCCTGGATCGGAAATGATCAGGTTTTCTCCTCTTGAATTCACCCTAGACCCAAAACACGTCACCAACAGGTTTCCGGATATCTGTTGAGCTGCTGGGCGGAACACCCAGCACCTCGAGTCAGTCAGGCAAGGAAGATCAACGGGCAGAAGGGTGGTACCCGTACCCCCGATCAACGCGTGTGGTGATCAACACGAGGAGGGGAACGGGTTGTGGTGATCTCACTCCTCGGGCCTGAGAAAACGACGGGAGAGGCGCACGGCCAGCACCACCGAGGCGATCCCATAGGACACGAAGGTGACCAGCTGGCCACTGGTGCCGGCGTCGTAGGCGCCGCGCTCGAGCAGCACGAAATCAGCCAGCGAGGACGCCGTGCCCCAGAGCAGCACCCAGACGCTCACGTAGGCCACGCCCTTGAGGGTCTGATTCATGGGGTCAATGGGGGTTGGATGGGAGCCATGAGCCTATTCAACCGCCTCAGCCAGTGGGCCGCCGGTAGCTGGCGGGCAGGGTGAGCTCATTGCCGTCGCGCAGGGCCCGGTAGTGGGGCGAGAGAATTTCCAGACCGGCCTCATTGCAGCCATCCTGAATGTTCTCGTGCAGACTCGAATAGGTTTTGGCCATCACACTGGGATCAGACGTATAGGCGTTCAGCTCATATCGCACATAGAAGTCATCCAGACCAGACTGCAGGACAAACGGCTCAGGATCAGCGAGAATCCCTGGAGTTTTGAGGGCAGCTGCGATCAGCACCTCATACACCAGCCGCCAGGGAATATCGTAACCCAGTGTAACTGTGGAATGGAGGATCAAGGGTGCCGCATCAACACCTGTGGCGGTAGTGCTGAAATTCACGATATGGCTTGTCAGCACGGCGGAATTGGGAATGGTGACAACGACATTCTTGATGGTTCGAATGCGCGTCACCAACAGCGTTTTATCGACAACGTCACCCACAGCCTCCCCGATCTGAATCCGATCTCCCACCAGAAAGCCACGGGTATAGGTGAGGATGATCCCAGCAAAGATATTGGCAATCGCCGATGAAGAACCCAGCGAGATCAGCACACCCAAGAAAATTGAAACACCCTGAAACGCAGGTGTGTGCGAGCCCGGAAAATAGGGAAATGCAACGGTGGCCGCAAACGCCAGCACCAGGAATTGGATGAGCTTGTGGGTTGGCCTGGCCCATTCCGGATAGAACCAGTCAAAGACGATGTTTCCCCTCTCAATCTCGGTGAAGATGAAGCGCAGAATCTTCAGCAGGTAATAGGTGATGACCCCGATCACCGCTAGGAAGACCAGATTGGGGAGGTAATCGACAACGCCGTTGGTCACCGTCGAGAGCGCAGCTTTCACATAGCCGAAAAGCGACCTCGCCAGTCCCCTGGTCCAGGGGAAGAAGCTGAGAACCAGACTCACATAGGTGGCCGTGAGCAGCAGATACAGCACCAGCCGGATGATCCGCACGATCTCCGTCAGCAGATCCACCACGCGACCAGCGGAGAGGATCGGGGTGTTGAACAGGGTCAGCCCACGGATGCGGGTGCCCCGCCACCGGCGCAGCAGCAGCTGAATGCGGGGGATGGAGCGGGAGATCGCCAGCCAGCCGGCAAGGAAGGCGATGGTGAGCCCAACACTGCTCACCGCACCGATCAGGATGCTGCGCCAGCCATAGGCCCGCCGGTACTCCCGGCTGGCCTCCCTGATCCGCTGGGCATAGGCGGCGGCGAGCTCGTCCCTGGCCATGCCGGCAGCGGCGGCGTCGGCATCCACCACGGTCACCAGGGTGGTGCCACCGGCGCGAATGTCGGTGGATCCCGCATCGGCGTTGTCGGCAACCTCGATGGACTCCAGCGGGATGCTGAGATCCCTGGCGAAGGTGAGCAGGCGATCTGAGATCACCTGCGCGCGGAAGGCCGGCTCGAAGGACCCCACCCGGGCCTGGATCGGGAACAGGGTGTCGTCACCGAGAACCACGGGCGCATCGGCCCGGGCCGCAGTGAGCGGGGCGCTGAACCCCAGCGCGAGCGCGAGCACCAGCGCGAGGATCCAGAGCCGTGGCCGCCGGGCAAGGCACGCTGGGTTGCGCATCACGATCGCGCCGCTGTGGGGCGCAAGCCTACGGATCGCAGACCCGCGCAGGCCCGGGCTCGAAGGGCCAGGCCTCGCGGCAGGGTGTCAGCCCAGATACCAGCGCAGCAGGGCCAGCAGCTGGCCGGCCGGGCCGTAGCCCGTGAGCCACTCACCGATCAGGGCTGCTGCGAAGCCGAGCATGGCCACACGACCGTTGAGTCGCTCCACCCCTGCCAGGGCCTCGGTGTTCCAGGGACGGTGGGTGGTGAGCCCTTCACCGAAGGCCTCGATCGGTTCGTAGGAGAACTGGGGCCTGGCCATCGGTGGTGCGTTCCGCAGGGGCTGAGCCTATGGCGGCTGCAACCGCCACTGAGAGCCGAGGCAGGGGCGGGCCTTGCTGGCGGGATACCAATCCAGGACAATGGGATTGATTTGAATGGTGAAATGTCTTGAAATCAGAGTTTGATATTCTCACTTACAAGCCCAGAGGCGACAAGAAGAATACTGCGTTTTTCGAGGAGTACCTGCCTCGGGTGTATGAACGCCGGGCCCGCAGCGGCATCGACGACCTGGTGGGATCGATGGCCGCAGTGGTGATTCAGGTCGACCACGGCCATGGGGTTCCCTACATGGCGGAGCTGGCCCTGATGGGTCCCTACAGATTCCGCGAATGCTGGTTGATGGAGACCCACCGGGTGTACCTGCTGGCGGCCGATCCCCGCTGGCCGCGCATGATCGTGCTGGAGCCGCTCACGGCCGGATTCGAGGACGAAACAACACGCTGGAATCTGATGTACCCGCTGGCGGCAAAGCGACCGAACGCCCGATACGTTGGTGAGGTGTATTCCACAAGTTCAGCCAAGGCGACCCGCGAGGTACTGGAGTCGCAGAACATCCGGTTTGTCTATCCAGACGACACCAGGAATCCCTTCTACGCCCACAAGCATTACGCGCACGATCACCTGATCTTCAGCTTTCTGTCAGATCACACCTACAATCGCGTGGGTTATGTTGATCTTCCCCTCGAATCGCTGGCGCCCCTGGACCTCGGGGATCGAGTTCTGCTGGACGATGACACGGAACGTCCCATCCTTGAGGCGGCAGAAACCCACCGCAGACTTGGCCTGAAAGGCAAAGTGCTGGGACTGGATCACATGGCCACCCGGGTGCTGGCGGGCGAGAGAGAGGATGCAATCCTGGAATACCTGACCATGGTTCCCTATTATTTCTGGGGGGCCTATAACATCAACGAAATGAACTCGTCCACAAATGTCACGCGGGACCCCAGGGTCAGCGATGACAAGATTTCGCCAGCAAGGGTATTCACGGCCAACAACACACCATCATACCTGAATTCGCTGGTGAATCTGCCCATGCCCACCGAGGACTTTGTTCGCAACTTTGGACGGCGCATGCATCACATCGCACTGGAAGTGGCCGATGGCGACACCAATGGCGAACAGAACGTGGACTATGTCGTGAGCAAGCTGGAGGAAGCGGGAATTCCGTTCCTTGCCGATGTTGTTGGCGAGTGCACAGGCACTCCTAATCTGAAGCAGATCTTCTCCAGGAGCTCATCTCATTCCTTGCTGATCACCGAATATGTGCAGCGCTGCATGGGGTATGAGGGATTCTTCACACGCGAGAATGTTGCATCCCTCACGGAAGCGGCCGGCCAGGAAGAGCGCTACGAACACGGCAATGTCTTTGACTGACTGGTGACTGCCGGCCAGGTCCGGTCCTGTGCTTTCCGGTGCGTCAGGATGGCGGCTGCGCCTCCCGGACTGGCTCCTCCTGTTGGGTCCCCTCTCCCAGGACGCGGATGAGGTGCTCCTTCATGTCGGCGAGCAGGCGGTCTGCCGACGCGGGCGTGCAGACGTTGCCGCAGAACAGACAGATGCCCACCGGCGGCTGACGCTGAAGCCGCACCACCGGTTCCCCCGCCGCCTGGTTGAAGAGCTCCGCCTTCTCCACCAGCGTGTCGCAGGGAAGGCTGAGGTCACGCGAGGACAGAGCGTTGCGGATCCGCCAGAGGTCGGCAAGCACGTCCAGCATCCGTTCACTGCGGCGGGCCTTCACCACCAGTGCCGGCGCCACGGCGGCTGCCTCGGCGCGAAGGGCGGCCTGCCGGAGCGGCAGCACCAGGCCGGGCAGATCCCGGTGGTGGATGGCCACGGAGAGGTGCCGCCTCAACTCCCCT
>JBFLKL010000108.1:0-3323 GCA_040883175.1 Synechococcaceae cyanobacterium
ATCCCGAAGGAGCGGCTCCAGCGCGTTGTGGATCGCCTTTTCCACGGCGGGACTCACCGGATGGTCGTGGTCACGCTCAAGGGTGAAGGCCGTCATGTCATCTCCGCTGGGCAGCGCTGATCAATCCTAAGGACGCTGCCGAGAACTCACCCCGACGGCAACGCCGCCCTGTGACAGGGGGGCAAAGCACCAGCTCCACCTGGGCCATGCCCCGATAGCGTGATATCGATCAACGGATCACCTTCAGGCTGAGGCCGGAAACCCGCCCGAAATCGGCATCACCGCTGAGCATCACGGCCTCAGGGCCCACCCGCAGGCAGCAGGTAGGTCAGTTCACTGGCATCGAGAAACGCGATCAGCAACAGCCCATCACCAGTCGCGTTCAGTCGTCAGCTCGGCATCGATCGCCGCCTTGCTGCAGCACCTGCTGGACGGTGCTCGAAGATTGCTTCAGACGCGGTGCAGGAAAAAGTCGTAGCCACGGCAGTGGACGTCGGCGGAGACAACTATCGGCCGCCCATCAGCCCGCCCACCTCACTGATCATTCGACCGGTCAGGGGCTGGTGCTAGATGTCATGCTTTCCACCGTGTCTGATCAAGACACAACCGGCCTGCTCAAGATTACGAATCAGGTCGGCTCGCTTCAAACTACCATCAACTCGTCGACTCTACGAATCCCAGGTAGATCGTCTTTGGCAAACTCCCGATACAGATCCAGAAGGTGGGCTTTAAGGTCTTCGAGCGTTTCGCCCTGGGTCCAGTGATCGGGGTAATTATTCAGAAAACCAAGGAATTTCCCGTCTGCTTCCCGCCAATAGGTAAACGGCTGGCGATTCATAGACTTTTCCCAAGGAAAGCTCAGATTAATAAAATAGTAGCCAGTGGTCAGGTTGGGTGCACCACTCAATGCCCCCTCTTCACCCCCGCACCACCGCCTCGGCCCCACCCGCCTGCTGCCGCCACAGGCCCGCGTAGACACCGCCCCGCGCCAGCAGCTCGGCGTGGTGGCCCTGCTCCACGATCCGGCCCCGCTCCAGCACCAGGATCTGATCGGCGTTCACGATCGTGCTGAGGCGGTGGGCGATCACCAGCACCGTGCGCTGCCGCTCGAACTGCTCGATCGCCTGCTGCACCAGCCGCTCGCTCTGGCTGTCCAGCGCGCTGGTGGCCTCATCGAGGATCAGCAGCTCCGGGTTGCGCAGGATCGCCCGCGCCAGGCTGATGCGCTGCCGCTGGCCGCCGCTGAGCCGGTAGCCCCGCTCCCCCACCAGCGTGTCGTAGCCCTCCGGCAGCTCGGCGATGAAGCCCGCCGCCTGGGCCCGCGCCGCCGCCTGCTCCACGTCCGCCCGCGTGGCCCAGCCGCAGCCGAAGGCGATGTTCTCCGCCAGGGTGGCGTTGAACAGGAACGTGTCCTGGCTCACCACCCCCAGCCGCTGCTGCCAGCTGGGCAGATCGATCGCGCCCAGATCCCGGCCGTCCACCAGAATCCGCCCGCCGCTGGGGGCATAGAGGCCCGTGAGCAGATCGGCGATCGAGCTCTTGCCCGCCCCGCTCGTGCCCACCAGCGCCAGCGTGTGGCCCCGCGGCAACGCGAAGCTCACCCGCTCCAGCGCCGGCGACAGCTCCGGCGCGTAGCGGAGGCTCACCTCCTCGAAGCGGATCTCCCGCTCCAGCCCCCGGAAGGACACGCCCCCCAGCCGCCGGAACTCCTTGCCCTGTGGGCCGAGGATCTCGTTCAGCCGCTCGAACGCCGCGCTGTTGTTGCTCAGCCTGGTGAACACCCCGGCGATCGTCCCCAGCCGCACGTTCAGCCGCTGCAGCGCCACCACGAACGTGGCCAGGCTGGGCAGCACCCCCGTCACCCGCCCGCCGAAGGCCAGCAGGCTCAGGGCCGCGATCACGGCGATCGCCAGCACCGGCAGGAAGCGGCTGAAGGGGCCGATCACCGCCGTGAGCCGGCTCTGGCGCCGCTCCAACGCTTCCAGCTCGTGCATCTGGCCCCGCACGGTGCGGTCGGCGGCCTCCAGCTGGCCCAGGCTGTGCAGCAGCCGCAGGCCCTGGATGTCCTCGGTGATGCGGCTGCCCAGCCGCACCTGGCTCTGCATCAGGTCCCACGACACCGCCCGGATGCGCGGCAGCAGCTGCTTCTGGGCCAGGCTGATCAGAAGCGCCATCCCCGCCGCCCCCAGCAGCAGCCAGGGGGAGAGGGCCAGCAGCACCCCCAGGTAGGTGAGCAGCAGCAGGCCGTTCAGCAGCAGCTGGGAGAGGCTGTTGATCGTGAGGTTGATCGCCTGCGGCCCCTCGCTGGCGTGGTTGAGCAGGTCGCCCACCCGGTAGCGGCTGGCGCAGGCGTAGCTCAGCGCCAGGATCCGCTGGTGGATCAGGGTCTTCACCGACACGACGCAGCGGGCGGCGAAGTAGCCCACGCTCAGCTGATTGAGGTAGGCGGCCAGGCTCATCAGCGCCTGCAGCAGCACCGCCAGGCCCAGCAGGCCCAGGAACAGGGGCGTGCGCGGCGCCGCGGCGATCACCTCCCGCAGGCCGCCCAGGACGCCGATGCTCGGATAGCGGCCCAGGTCGAGCCCCGCCCCGTCACCTGGGGCGGAGAGCAGCTCCAGCGCCAGGAAGATCACCCCCAGCGTGGCGCCTTCGCTGAAGGCCTCCACCAGGCTGGAGCCGATGTTCAGCGCCAGCAGCTTCCACTGCCGCCGCGCCGTGCTGCGCAGCAGCCGCGCCGCCGGTTGCCGGCTCAGAAACGGCGTCAGCAGCGGCCCGGCGAAGCGGCGCCCCAGGCGGCGCAGCGTGGGCGAGTGGCTGGGGTTGGAGATGGGCAGGGTTCGGGCGATGGGGGTCAGGGCGTGGATGGGATGGCTCAGGGCTCGCTCGCCCCTCACTGCGCGCCAGGTGCAGAGCGTGGGCGAAGTCGAGGCCCTGGCGGTGCCATTCCAGGGCACGCAGAACCCATTTCGAGTTCCAGCACCACGGTGATCGGCACGAAGCAGGCGGAACTGGCTTCGATCAGGTCGGCCGCGCGGCGGGCCTGGTGCGGATCGTCATTGGGGAGCAGACACACCAGCGGATTCGTGTCGAGGGCGACAGGAAGGCTCATGGCCTGGCATGGAGCGCTGGATCCATGCGCTCCAGAGGCATGGCAAACCCGCAGAGCCGGCACAGCCGATGCAGTCTATGGGCTGAGAGCGTGAGCAAGCCATCCATGGCCGGCCTGGCCACTGGACACACCATGCCCGTCGCGGCGGCCGCGGACGCGAGCGGGGCTCGAGCGTCTCAGGGCAGTCCCCCGATTCTGGCCCCGGGCGAGCGGG
>JBFLKL010000109.1:0-11110 GCA_040883175.1 Synechococcaceae cyanobacterium
ACTTGGTCTTGCGGGTCAGTCGCTGACGCTCTGTACGGATGAGCTGCTGGATGGTGGGCATCGAGGGCCGGAAGTTCGGGGGCCGGGAACGAAACGACTGGTCGGGCGTTCCGACCTCAATCGACAATCCGCAACCTTACCGGGTCGTCCGACCCCTCCCCGCCAGCGGACTGAAGGCCGCCCCGCAGGCACAGGTTCTCACCCCTTCGGCGCTGCGCACCAGGAAGCCGCCGCCACTGAGGTCGCCGCGGTAATCCAGGCTCAGGCCGGTCAGCAGCGGGGCCTGCTGCTGAGGGGCGTGCAGGGTCACGCCGTCGGCCCTGGCGATCGGTACCCCTGCCAGGTGGCCGGGCCGCAGGCGGATCGTCCACTGCTCGCAACCCCCTTCCACCAGATCCACGTGCATCAGGCCGGGGGTGCCGGCCACGGCCGCCTGGCGCCCCAGTTCGGCGGCGGCGGCGGCGGTGAGTCGCAGGCTGTGGCCCTTGGGCATCACGAGGGCGGCCGCTGGGGCAGCGGGCATGGAGCCCCCCACTCTGGCAGCGACCCCGGATCAGGGCACCAGGCCCACGCCGTTGTGGACGCTGCCCGCCACGCCACGTCCCATCACCTGAAGGCTGCCGCCCATCACCAGGCCCGTGGAGCTGCCGCCGTCGAGGTTGAGGGCGTCCCGCAACCCCATCTGCAGCAGAATCCTGGCCGTCTGCTCCAGGGTCGGCCCGGGCGTCCCGTTCCCTTCCATGGTGATCAGCCACACCTCCCGGCCGTCGCTGGCCAGCACGGTGCGCGGAGCCCCCTGGCGCAGAAAACCGGCCGCGAAGCCTTCGGCGCTGCCGTTGAGCACATTGCGCCCGCCTTCCAGCAGCAGCGGCCCTCCGCCGATCACCTGCTGGGCCTCCCCCAGCGGCGTGCTGGGACGGCTGCTCAGGGTCAGCCGCTCACCCGGGTTCCAGGGCAGGAGGGCGCCGCCCCTGGCCACGAACAGGGTGTCGCCGCTGCGCAGCGGCACCCCCCGCTCCAGGTCGGGGGGCTCAAACCGCTGCAGCACCGTGCCGTCGCGCACCAGCAATGCCGTTTCATTGCCGCTGAGGGCCTGGTAGGCGTGCCCCCAGTCGGCCGTGTAACGGCTGATCCCCCGCTGCACGAAGCCGCTGTTCACCACCACCAGCGGCAGGCGCCGGCCGTCGCTGCCCGCCACCCATTCCTGCAGACTCAGGCGTCCGAAACGGGGCAGCTCGCGGCCGTTCCAGGCGGCCACGCCCCGGTTGAGGATCGGACCTGACAGCCAGCGGCCGTCCCGTTTGAGAGCCCCCAGCGGCAGCCGCCGGACGCGGTTGAAGAAGCCGCCGTTGATGGCCACCAGCGCCTGGTTCTGCTGGGCCAGCTGGGTGAGTGTGCCCAGACCCGTCATGCCGCCAGGTCGCACCAGCGGCACCAGCTGCAGGGGGCCGTTGGCCGGCTCCACGCGCACGGCATTGATGGCGATCCCCTCGCGGCCGAGGCGATCCCAGCGCACACCGCGGCCAAGCAGGGCCTGCAGGCGCGGATCGATCGGGGCCGGGGCCTGAGGGGCAGAGGGCGGCGCGCCGCCGGGTAGGTCGATCACCACCCGGTGCGGTTCACCGAGTGTGAACACCCTGCTCGGGGCCGCCCCGGCACTGCGCAGGGCGATGCCTCGGCTGTCGCCACGCGCCGACAGGCCGAGATCCTGCAGCTCCCGCAGCCGCGCGGCATCACCACGCAGCCCCAGCAGGAGTTGCCCGGCCCCGGTCTCCACCAGCGCCGGGCCGGCGAGGTCGAGAACCACCCGGCGGCTGCCCACCTGGGTGGAGCTGCGTACCCCCACCAGGCTGGTCACGGGCAGTTCGAGGTGCAGGCGCCCGTCGTCCGCCCGCAGCCCCACGCCCACGGCCTGCAGCAGTGGCAGGGCATCGATCGCCACCTCGTCGTCCAGGGCCTGTTGCCGGCGTGGCGGCACCTTCAGTGGGTTCCCGAACCATTCCAGGTCGAGCGTGCCGTCGCTCAGGCTGCGGCTGCTCACGCCCAGCTGGTTCTGCAGCACCTCCAGGGGCAGCCACAGCTGGGTGGGGGTGCCCTCGGAGCCGATCCAGCGCCAGCGCGCCTGCTGGGGCCGGCCGTTCACCAGCAGCGCGGCGCCCTCGCGCGTCACGTCCGCCGCCGGGCCCGGGCCGCTGCGCTGCACCGGCGGCGGCATCCGCGGCGCGGCCGGGGCGGCGCCATCCAGACCGGGTGCCACCAGGCCGAGAGCCGCCAGGCCGAACACCCTCAGGACTGCCGCTGCGCGCCGGTGGCCGGCCTGGCGGGGCGGGCAGGCGGTCAGTTGTGCTCGTGCCATGCCCTGCAGCCTCGCGGTCCACCATCGGGCGCTGACGTTAAGCGTGGCCCCAGGGCTGCGCCTGACTAGGATCTTAGGCTCCACAGGTGCATGCTCCTCCGGGCGCAGGCGACACCGGCCCAGCACCGGCTCGATCCGGCCAGGCGACGCGGCCCCACGGCCAAGGCGACATGGCCCCGGCCCGGGACATCGCTTTCCGGGTCCACACATGCCCCTGTCCACCGCTACGTCTCTCGCCGGAACGCTTCGGGTTATGCCCCTTCTCCCCCGCCCCGCATGGCCCCACCGCGACAGTCCGGCTCCTGCCGCCGTGGCGGGTGAAAAAGATGCCTGCGGGGTGGGTTTCGTGGCCTCCCTGCGCGGTGAGCCCAGCCACTGGCTGCTCCAGCAGGCCCTGCGGGGACTGGGCTGCATGGAGCACCGCGGTGGCTGCGGCGGAGACGGTGATTCCGGCGATGGCGCCGGTGTGCTCTGCGGCATCCCCTGGAGATTCCTCGAGGCCGTATGGCCGGAGGCCGCCGCCAGCGCCGGTAGCTGCCGCGGCCTGGGCATGGTGTTCCTGCCCACCGATCCCGTCCGACGGGAGCAGGCACGCACCTTCTGCGCCGAAGAGGCCGAGCGGTTCGGCCTCCGCAGCCTGGGTTGGCGCAGCGTGCCCGTGGACATGGGCGCGCTGGGTCCGATGGCGCGTGGCACCGCTCCCTGGATCGAGCAGTGGCTGCTTGCCGCCGAGGTGGAGGGCGATGCCCTCGAAGCCCTGCTGTTCCGACTCCGCCGCCGCTGCGGCGACCGGGCCCGGGAGGTCTGGGGTGCCGGCGCCGGCGACCTCTACTTCGCCTCCCTCAGCAGCCGCACCACGGTCTACAAGGGCATGGTTCGCTCGGAGGTGCTGCCGGCCTTCTACCCCGACCTGCGCGATCCGCGCTTCGCCGTCACCTTCGCGGTCTATCACCGCCGCTTCAGCACCAACACCCTGCCCCGCTGGCCCCTGGCCCAGCCGATGCGACTGCTGGGCCACAACGGGGAGATCAACACGCTGCTGGGCAACATCAACTGGGCCCGGGCCTCGGAAACCAACCTGGATGCGGTGTGGGGCGAATCGGCCGGCGACCTCAAACCGGTGGTGAATCCGGCCTTCAGCGATTCGGCCAATCTCGATGCCACGCTCGAGCTGCTCGTGCGCAGCGGTCGGCCGATCACCGACAGCCTGCTCACCCTGGTGCCGGAGGCCTTCCGTCACCAGCCCGAACTGGAGAGCCGTCCGGCCATTCAGGCCATGTACGAATTCAATGCCTGCACCCAGGAGCCCTGGGACGGGCCGGCCCTGCTCGTGTTCAGCGACGGCCGCAGCGTCGGAGCCACCCTGGATCGCAATGGTCTGAGGCCCGCCCGCTACTGCATCACCAGCGATGGCTACGTGGTGATGGGCTCGGAGACCGGGGTGCTGGAGCTGCAGGAATCCCTGATCGTGGAGAAGGGTCGGCTCGGTCCAGGACAGATGCTGGCCGTGGACCTCGAGCAGGGCCGACTGCTGCACAACTGGGATGTGAAGGAGGAGGCCGCTGCCCGCCACCCCTACGCCACCTGGCTGGCCGAGAACCGTCGCAGCCTGCCTGCCCAGCCCTGGGATCTGGAGCGCCGCATGGGTGACCTGGAACTGCTGCAGCAGCAGACCGCCTTCGGCTTCACCGCCGAAGATCTCGATCTGGTGATCGAGGACATGGCCGGTGCCGGGAAGGAGCCCACCTACTGCATGGGTGACGACATCCCCCTGGCGGTGCTCTCCGGCAAGCCCCACCTGCTTTACGACTACTTCAAGCAGCGCTTCGCCCAGGTCACCAACCCGCCGATCGATCCGTTGCGGGAAAAGCTGGTGATGAGCCTGGAGATGCACCTGGGCCGGCGGGGTTCTGCCCTGCGCCCGGACGCCTCAGGTGCGGCTGTGCTGCATCTCGACTCGCCGCTGCTCAACGAGGCCGAGCTGTCCGCGCTGGCTGACCAGGGGCTGCCCCTCGCCCATCTCTCCACCCTGCTGCCGGTGGTCGCCGGTCCGGCGGGGCTGGAGCAGGCCGTGCGGCGGCTGCAGAGCGAGGCTGAGGCCGCGGTGCGCGAGGGGTGTCAGATCCTGGTGCTCAGCGACCGCCTCGGCCTCGATGGTCACCCCGGCGGCATCAGTGCCAGCACCACCTACGTGCCGCCGCTTCTCGCTGTTGGGGCGGTGCACCACCACCTGCTGGCCCTGGGTCTGCGCCTGCACACTTCCCTGGTGGTGGATACGGCCCAATGCTGGAGCACCCACCATCTGGCCTGCCTGATCGGTTTCGGGGCCAGTGCGGTGTGCCCCTGGCTCACCTGGGAGACCACCCGCCACTGGCTGGCCCAGCCCCGCACCCAGAAGCTGATCGAAACCGGCAAGCTGCCGCCCCTCGATGGCGACCTGGCCCAGGCCAATGTGCGCAAGGCTCTGGAGGACGGGCTGCGCAAGATCCTCTCCAAGATCGGCATCTCGCTGCTGGCCAGCTATCACGGCGCCCAGATCTTCGAGGCCATCGGCATCGGTGCCGACCTGATCGAGCTGGCCTTCCGCGGCACCACCAGCCGGGTCGCCGGTCTGAGCCTGGCCGAACTGGCCAGCGAGACCCTCACCTTCCATGCCAAGGCCTTCCCCGAGCTGGATCGCACCAAGCTGGAATTCATGGGCTTCGTGCAATACCGCAGCGGCGGGGAATATCACCTCAACAGTCCGGAGATGGCCAAGGCGCTGCATGCGGCGGTCAAGGCCGGTCCGGGCTACGACCACTTCTCCACATACCGGACGTTGCTGGAGAACAGGCCGGTCACGGCCCTGCGCGACCTGCTGGAACTCAGGCCGGCGCCCACTCCCCTGCCGCTGGATCAGGTGGAGAGTGTGGAGAGCATCTGCCGGCGCTTCTGCACCGGTGGCATGAGCCTCGGGGCGCTCTCACGGGAAGCCCATGAGGTTCTGGCCGTGGCCATGAACCGGCTCGGCGGCAAGAGCAACAGCGGCGAGGGGGGCGAGGATCCGGCCCGTTTCCACGTGCTCACCGACGTCGATGCTACGGGCCGCTCCCCCTCGCTTCCCAGCATCGGCGGTCTGCGCAACGGCGATACGGCCTGCTCGGCGATCAAGCAGGTGGCTTCTGGCCGTTTCGGTGTCACACCCGAGTACCTGCGCAGTGGCCAGCAGCTGGAGATCAAGGTGGCCCAGGGCGCCAAGCCGGGTGAGGGCGGCCAGCTGCCGGGTCCCAAGGTGGATGCCTACATCGCCTGGCTGCGCAACAGCAAGCCCGGGGTGCCGCTGATCTCACCGCCGCCGCATCACGACATCTATTCGATCGAGGATCTCGCCCAGCTCATCCACGACCTCCACCAGGTTCATCCCGCCGCCAAGGTGAGCGTGAAGCTGGTGGCCGAGATCGGTATCGGCACGATCGCCGCCGGTGTGGCGAAGGCCAATGCCGACGTGATCCAGATCTCCGGCCACGACGGCGGCACCGGTGCCTCGCCGCTGAGCTCGATCAAGCACGCCGGCAGTCCCTGGGAGCTCGGGCTCACCGAAGTGCACCGCAGTCTCCTGGAGAACGGTCTGCGCCACCGGGTGCTTCTGCGGGCCGACGGCGGCCTCAAGACCGGCTGGGACGTGGTGATCGCCGCCCTGCTTGGCGCCCAGGAATTCGGCTTCGGATCGGTCGCCATGATCGCCGAGGGCTGCATCATGGCCCGCGTCTGCCACACCAACAACTGCCCGGTGGGCGTGGCCACCCAGAAGGAGGCGCTGCGCAAGCGCTTCACCGGCCTGCCCGGGCACGTGGTGAATTTCTTCCTGTTCGTGGCCGAGGAGGTGCGTCAGCTGATGAGCGTGCTGGGGGTGGCCACCATGGAGGAGCTGATCGGCCGCAGCGATCTGCTGGCCATGCGGGAGGTGGCCCTGGCCAAGACCAGTGCCGTGGATCTCTCCTGCCTGCTGGACCCGATCCCGGCCGCGGCGGACCGCCGCTGGCTGCTCAATGATCTCGAAGCCCACGGCAATGGCCCGATCCTCGAAGATCTGCTGCTGGCCGATGCCGAGGTGATGGCGGCCATCGAGGGCCATGGCAGCGCTGACCGGAGCCTGGCGATCATCAACACCGATCGCAGCGTGGGTGCCAGGCTTGCCGGCGAGATCGCCGCTCGACATGGCAACAAGGGCTTCCGCGGGGCGCTCGATCTCCGCTTCGAGGGTGCCGCCGGACAGAGCTTCGGTGCTTTCCTGCTCCAGGGCATGAACCTCCACCTGGTGGGGGATGCCAATGACTATGTGGGCAAGGGCATGAACGGGGGACGCATCAGCGTGGTTCCCCACGCCGGCGGCATCGACCCCGGCAGCCAGGTGATCCTGGGAAACACCTGCCTCTATGGCGCCACGGGTGGCGAACTGTTCGCCCTGGGCCGAGCCGGTGAGCGCTTCGCGGTCCGCAACAGCGGGGCGGTGGCGGTGGTGGAGGGCGCCGGCGACCACTGCTGCGAGTACATGACGGGTGGGGTGGTGGTGGTGCTGGGCAGCACCGGCCGCAATGTGGCCGCCGGCATGACGGGTGGGGTGGCCTTCATCCTCGATCAGCAGGATGGCCTTGCCTCGCGCGTCAACCCCGACACCGTGGCAATCGTGGAGCTCACCACGCCGGAGCAGGAATCCATGCTCAAGCAGTTGCTGGAGCGCCATCTGGAAAGCACCGGCAGCATCCGTGCAGCTCAGATCCTGGCGGACTGGCCTACCTGGCGCCAGCGCTTCAAGCTCCTCGTGCCGCCCAGTGAGAAGGCTGCGGTTGGGCTGGAAGAGCGGGAGGTGGTGGCGGCCTGAGTCTCGGATGGGCTATGGGCTCTGCCGCTGTCTCGGCGCCTTTCCCTGAGCGCGCTCAGCGCGGATGCTCCCGCATCAGCCGCCGCACCTCACCGGCGTGGTAGCTGCTGCGGGTGAGCGGTGAACTCACCACCTGCAGAAAGCCCAGCTCGCGCTCGCCGTGCAGCCGGTACCCCTCGAACTGCTCGGGGGTCACGAAGCGATCCACCGGCAGATGCTTCGGCCCAGGCGAGAGATATTGCCCGATGGTCACGATGTCCACGGCGTGACACCGCAGGTCGGCCATCACGGCGGACACCTCGGAATCGCTTTCTCCCAGCCCCACCATCAGCCCCGATTTGGTGTAGGTGCGGGGCCAGCCGTCATGGACCCGCCGCAGCAGCTCCAGGGAGCGTTCGTAGATGGCCTGTGGACGGGCCCGGCGGTAGAGGCGCGGCACCGTTTCGATGTTGTGGTTGAGCACATCCGGTGCGGCTTCCATCACGGCAGCCAGGGAATCCCAGTTCCCGCAGAAGTCGGGAACCAGCAACTCGATGGTGGTGTGGGCTGAGCGCTGCCGCACCTCGTCGATGCAGGCCACGAACTGGCTGGCACCGCCATCGCTGAGGTCGTCGCGATTCACGGCGGTGATCACCACGTGGCGCAGACCGAGGCGCTGCACGGCCTCACCGAGCCGCTGCGGCTCGGTGGGATCCAGGGCCCGCACGCTCCTGTCGAAGTCGATGTCGCAGTAGGGGCAGGCCCGCGTGCAGCCGGGGCCCATGATCAGAAAGGTGGCCGTGCCGCCGGCGAAGCACTCGCCGATGTTCGGGCAGCTGGCCTCCTGGCACACCGTGTTCAGCTTCAGATCCACCAGCAGGTCGGCCACAGCCCCGATGCGTTCCCGCTGGGGGGCCTTGACGCGCAGCCAGTCGGGTTTCAGCAAGGGGCAGGGACCCGGGCCGGGTCGGTGGAGGAGCAGGAGGTGACTCTAGGAATGATGCCCATGGGAGGTCGGCCCCCTGCTCGGACACAGCAGCGCCCCGCTGGACTGCGCAGGGCCATCACCTACAGTCACCCGATCGGGATGTAGCGCAGCTTGGTAGCGCACTTCGTTCGGGACGAAGGGGCCGCAGGTTCGAATCCTGTCATCCCGATTTGCTTTCCGCTGGGGGGGCGCTGAGTTCGGCACCCGGGTAGCCGCGTGGCGTCACCACCCAGCCTTCGCAACTGCGGCTGCTGCTGTTGCCCACCAGAACGAGGGTCAGCATGTCCACCTCGTTGATCGGCAGATCCTCCAGGCGGTGCACGCTCACGCGCTCGCCTTGGCGACCCAGCTCACGGGCCAGCACCACCGGAGTGGAACCGGGCCTGGCGCCCAGCAGGATGTCCAGGGCGCTTGCCAGTTGCCAGTGCCGCTCGCGTGAACGCGGGTTGTACAGCGCCACCACGAAATCGCCAGCTGCCGCCGCCCGCAGCCGCTGCTCGATCACCGGCCAGGGAGTGAGCCGGTCGCTGAGGCTGATGGTGCAGAAATCGTGCATCAGCGGCGCACCGGCCCGCGCCGCGGCCAGCTGCAAGGCCGAGATCCCCGGGTGCACCGTGAATCCCGGGCGACCATCGCTGGGCTGATCCAGCCACAGCTCCAGCGCCAGCCCCGCCATGGCGTAGATGCCGCTGTCACCGGACGACACCAGAGCCACGCTCAGCCCCTGGCTGGCCAGATCCAGGGCCAGTGCGCAGCGGGCCCGCTCCTCGGTGAGCTTCCCGTCCCAGCGCAGCTGGTCGGGCCGGCGCAGGGGCTCCAGCAGATCGAGGTAGAGCCCGTAGCCCACCCACACCGTGGTTTCGGCGAGGGCCCTGCGGGCGTCCGGCGTGAGCAGGTCCAGGCGTCCCGGCCCGCTGCCCACCAGGTGCAGATGGCCGCGGTGTGGCGCCCACTGCTCCGAGGCCTGGGCAATCGCCAGGGTTGCGGCGCCCAGCTCTCCCTCGGCGGCACGCCGAACCTGTTTTCCGGCCAGCAACTGGCCTCCTGGACCGGCCGCCAGCACTGCTGCGGCTTCGGCCACGCTGGCCGTGCCCATCTCGGCCGCCACCACTGCCGAGGGGTTGGGAACGGGCACGGCGGCAAGCTCGGTGGCCCCGAACAGGCGCAGCGGCCAGTCACGCCGCCGGGCCAGCTCCAGCAGGGCGGGTTCGTCGGACTTGCGATCGATGCTGGCCAGCCCGGCCACGGCCTCGGGGGCGAGCGCCAGTTGCTCGAGGCGCCCGTCCACGAGCCGCTCCAGCAGCTGCAGGCTGGTGTGGCGCTCGCATCCCAGTCCCAGCCACAGGCTTGGGGGGTGCCAGCGGCAGCCAGGACCCGCGTGGATGGTGATCCGCAGTTCCGCTTCGCCAGCGTCGTGCTCATCGCTGCACTGGAGCGGACGGACGGCGGCGGCGGCCTGGAGCTGCTGCCAGCGCCGGCTGCCGGCGCTCTGGGCCACCCCTCGGGGCCCTTCGGCCCGGGCCGCCCGTTTCATCAGGGCGCTCCAGTCGCCGCCTGGCCCACGCCGCCAGCCCCCGGCCTGGCCAACGCTGTCCAGTGCCAGCCGCTGCCGGCCACTGCTGCTGCCTGTGCTCACCACCTGCGCACCCAGCACGGCCGCCACCTGGCGGCTGAGCTCCTCGGCGCCGGCCTGATGGCCCCCCAGCAGCGGGATCACGAATCGGCCCTGGGGATCAAGCACCACCAGGGCGGGATCCTGGTCCTTGCCGGCCAGCAGCGGGGCCACCAGACGCACCACCAGTCCACAGGCCCCCACCACCACAAATCCCCGGGCACCAGGCCACTGCTCCCGCAGGCAGGCGGGCAGGGCAGAATCTCCGCAGAGAACAGGTGGTGAGGTCAGCAGCCCCGCCTGCAGCAGGGGCTGCAGGAGAGCCTCCCCCCCGGCACTGAAGCTGAGCCCCCAGACGCCGCCGTTGTTGATCATTCCGCCGACTCCGGCTGCCCGTTCGGGGACAGCGCGTTCGGTGCCGTGTCGGCGTTCTCCTGGCTGAGTGTCTCCAGCGCGCTGTCGCCCTTCTCCTGTTCCTCCCCATCGCCCCGCGGCTCTGCAGCTGTTTCCGCAGCGGCTTCGGCCGTCTGCTGGGGGGCGGTGTCGGCAGTGGGTTCTTCGGCCGGAACCGTTTGCGGTTCAGGCTCGGGCGTGGCGGCAGGTTCCTCGGCGGTCGCGGCCGTGGTCGGGCCAGTGGCGGGAATTCTGCCCAGCAGCACCCCCAGCTCCTCCTCACTGAGGGCTCCACCCAGCCAGCGGGGCCTGGGACCTGCCGCCCCCAGGGTCACCTCCCTTGCCAGGCTGTTGAAGGGTGGATTGATGGGCTCGCCGCGCTCATCAACCAGCTCCATCAGCAGGCTGTTGCTGCCGTTGCGCCACCCCTTCAGCCAGAGCGGGGTGTTCTGGTCGACCAGAAAACCGTCGCCGTTGATCGTCACCCGCAGCCGCCAGCGGGCGTCTCCTTCACGCAGCCCCTGCAGAGGGGCGTCCTCAAGCAACCAGTCGAGCAGCACCGGCTCGGCGGCCGCCGGTTCCGTCGGACTGGCCACGATCAGCTGCGGCGTGCCGGGGGCCGGCAGGGTGAGCGGGTTGGCGACAACCCGGTGCAGCCGGATCTGGGCGAACGCCCCCGGGCTCTTCACCACCTCCCCCCACGGCCGAGTGGCCGCGACGGTGATGCGGTGGCTTCCGGGGGCCAGCGGGGCCATCGGCACGGCCAGCTCGAAACGCTCCCCCGGGTGGGACTCACCCGTGAGCCGCAGGGGCGGCTCATCATCCACATGCACCGCCAGATGGGCTCCCAGACCCAGCGCGCCGGCATCGGTGAGCGGCCAGTCAATGCCGCTGATCCGCAGGGTCCAGGCCCCGTCTGGG
>JBFLKL010000110.1:0-6071 GCA_040883175.1 Synechococcaceae cyanobacterium
GACAAGACCCTGCTGCAGCACCACTGGTTCGACCAGTGCTCAGCCGCGGGGGTGCGCTGGGAGCGCGGGCGGGCCTGCGAGCTGCGCTTCGTCCCAGGTGCCACCCAGCCCGGTGCCCTCAGCCTGGTGCGCTGTGACGATGGACGGATGCTGGGGGCCCGGCTGGTGGTGGATGCCACCGGGCATCGCTCGGCCCTGATCCGCCGGCCGGAGCGTGGACCGGTGGCAGGTCAGGCGGCCTATGGCGTGGTGGGGCGCTTCAGTGCGCCACCTGTGCAGCCCGGGCAGTTCGTGTTGATGGACTTCCGCTGCGATCACCTCAACCCCAGCGAGCGGCAGGAGCCGCCCACCTTCCTCTACGCCATGGATCTTGGCGAGGGGCGGTTCTTCGTGGAGGAAACGTCGCTCGCCCTGGCGGCACCGGTGACCTACGACACCCTGAGACAGCGGCTGGAGCGGCGCCTGGCCCATCGCGGCGTTGCGGTCGAGACGGTGGAGCACGAGGAGTTCTGCCTGTTCCCGATGAACCTGCCGCTGCCGGATCTGGATCAGCCCCTGCTGGCCTTCGGCGGGGCGGCGGCGATGGTGCATCCCGCCTCGGGGTACATGGTGGGCGCGTTGCTGCGGAGGGCGCCCGGGTTGGCGGCTGCGGTGGCGACGGCCCTGCGTGAAGATCCCGCGGCCAGCCCGGCCGCCATTGCCGCGGTGGGCTGGCAGGCGCTGTGGCCCCTGGAGCTTCGCCGCAGGCATGCCCTCTACCTGTTCGGGCTCGAAAAGCTGATGCGCTTTTCGGAGTCCCAGCTGCGGGCCCACTTCGCCACCTTCTTCGCTCTGCCCCCGCAGCAGTGGGCCGGCTTTCTCACCAACACCCTGAGCACGGGGGAGCTGGTGGTGGCCATGCTGCGGCTGTTCGCCACGGCGCCATGGAGCGTGCGGGCTGGCCTGCTCAGCCTTCAGGGTCGGGAGCCGGCGCTGCTCGCCCAGCTGCTCTGGCCCCGGGGCTGAGGGGCCGGCCGGGGGGGTCAGCTGGGGGGTGTCACCCAGTCGGCCGCGTTCAGCTGGGGGAACAGGCGGTCTTCGCGCTGCACCGCCCGCAGCCACTCGGCGGGGGGCTCCTTGTCGTTGTCGATGGCATCCAGCAGGCGCCAGAAGCGATCGAGGTGGCGCTGGATGCGCTCGCGGGCCAGTTCGGTGGTGGTGCCGGCCCTGAGGATGAAGCTCCAGTCGGAGCTCTGCGCCAGCAACAGCTCCCGGCCGGCCTGGGTGAGGAGATCGCGCTGGCGGCGGTTGGCCACGCCGCGGTTGACGCGCCGCACCATGGCCCGCGATGCCCGCTGCCACTGGGGAACAACCCAGGCATTGCTGTCGTTGAGCCAGTAGTCGTGGTAGCCCCCCTGTCCCCAGCTGCTGGGTGAGGGGCGGCACACCTGCAGGCTGCGCCGCTGCTGAAGGGCTTCCCGCAGGGTCACCAGGCGCACGCCGGTCTCGTGGCAGCGCTGGAACAGGGCTGCCAGGAACAGCGGCCCCTCAAACCACCAGTGGCCGAACAGCTCGGCGTCGAAGGGAGCCACGAGCAGAGGCACCGGCTCCATCGACCCGGCCAGACCCTCCAGTTCGCTGGCCCGGCCCTTCAGGTAGGCGTCGGCGTGCTCCTCCACCCGTTCAGCGGCAACGGCGGGGTCGTAAGGCTGTTTGTGCTCCAGGGGGCAGCCCTGGGCGGTGACGCGGTGCAGTTTCAACCCGAGGGGACGGCGGCTGCCGATGCCCGCCTCTTGGAGTTGCGCCTCGGGCAGATCCCAGCCCAGGTCGCGGTGGAACTCCCGGTAGGCGCCGTCGCCGGGATAGCCCTCCCGGGCGCTCCATACCGGCAGGGTGGCATTGCCGTCGCGCCCGAAGAAGGCCACCCCGGCGGGGGAGCAGATGGGCGCGAACACCCCGTAGCGGGGACGTGGCAGCGCGTGCAGCAGACCGTGGCCGTCGAGCACCGAGTAGCGCAGCCCGGCCGCCACCAGCTGCTGATCGAGACCCTCGTAGTAGGCGCATTCCGGCAGCCAGATCCCCAGCGGCTGCTCGCCGAGCTGGCGTTCGTGTTCCCGCACGGCAGTGATCAGCTGCGCCTGCACCGCCTCCGGCACCTGGCGCAGCAGGGGCAGATAGCCGTGGGTGGCTCCGCAGGTGATCAGGTCGAGCACCCCGCGCTGCTGCAGCCGTTGAAAACGATGCACCACCTGGCCTTCGTGGTCGAGCCACTGGCGCTCCACCGTCACCAGCTGTTCCCCCAGGTGACGGGCGGCCTGCTGGTGCTCCGCCGGCGCCTGCTCCAGCAGCAGCTGGCGTTGCACCAGCCAGGGCAGGAAGCGGGCATTCAGTTCCCGGTCGGCCAGCAGGCTGAGCAGGGTGGGCGAGAGCCCCAGGGTGAGGCGTGGCCGCTGGCGGCGATCGGCGGCCGCGGCCTCCAGCACCGCCAGGAGCGGCAGGTAGCACTCCTGCAGGGCCTGGAAGTACCAGTCTTCCTCCAGTGAGCCGGCTTCCCAGCTGCGCACGTAGGGCAGATGGGCGTGGAGGACGAGGGCCAGATCACCGGAGCACCGATCGCCGCTGGCCGGATCGCCGTTGCCCATGGCACCGCCGCACTGGCGCCACTGTACGGGCACTGTCCGGCGCTGAGCCCCAGCCACGGGGGCGGGGTTACGGTCGACCCTGATCCGCGGGCCACCCGCCGCGCTCGATTCCCTCCCGTGACCCGTTCTGAGCCAGGATCCGCCGCTGGAGCCGGGGCTGCCGTCTTCGCCCCCCGCCGACGGCTGGTGCTGGCGGTCGACGGTCACAGCATGTTCTACGCCCAGCAGAAGCTGGGCTGGTTCTTCGATCCGCGTCGCCTGCTGGCCCATGCCCAGAGCCAGCCCGATCTGGAGCTGACCAGTGCCTTCTGGTATGCCGGGCTGCGGGATCCCGGCGATCAGCGCCCCTTCCGCGACGCTCTCACCAGCCTGGGCTTCACGGTGCGTACCCGGCCGCTGCGGGAACTGACCGGCGGCGGCGCTGGAGGTGGCGGCGGAGCGGGGCCCGGCGGCGGCGATGCGGAACCGCGTCCTCAGTACGTGCGCGCCAATCTCGATGTGGAAATCGCTGTGGATCTGATGGCGGTCGCCGGGCGCACCGAGGTGGTGTGGCTGCTGAGCGGCAGCCGTGATCTCGACCGGCTGGTGGAGGTGCTGCGGGCCCGGGGGCTGCAGATCGTGCTGATGAGCACCGAGGGGATGGTGGCGAGGGAGCTCCGCAACGCGGCCGATCGCTTCGTGGACCTGGCCGAGCTGCGGCCGCAGCTGGAGAAGGCGGAGGCGCTGCAGGCTCCCGTTTTCTCCCGCTGAGGGCTGGTGTTCTCCTGCGGGGGCTGGGCCGGACGAGCCCCTAGAATGGCACTAACTCATAGTTATTCCGCATAGGGAGCCCTGCGATGGCCCGCGACCCCGGCCGGGTGCTGATCTTCGACACCACCCTGCGCGACGGTGAGCAGTCGCCCGGCGCCAGCCTGAACCTGGAGGAGAAGCTCGCCATCGCCCAGCAGCTGGCCCGGCTGGGCGTGGACATCATCGAGGCCGGCTTCCCCTTCGCCAGCCAGGGCGACTTCAACGCCGTGCAGCGCATTGCCGAGAGTGTGGGCACTGCGGAGGGGCCGATCATCTGCGGGCTGGCGCGCGCCGCGGCCGGCGACATCAAGGCCTGTGCCAACGCCGTGGCCCCGGCCGTGCGGCGCCGCATCCACACCTTCATCGCCACCAGCGACATCCATCTGGAGCACAAGCTGCGCAAGAGCCGGGCCGAAGTGCTGGCGATCACCGCCGAGATGGTCGACTACGCCCGCTCTCTGGTGGATGACGTGGAGTTCTCCTGCGAGGACGCCGGCCGCTCCGATCCGGAGTTCCTCTACGAGGTGATCGAGGCGGCGATCCGGGCCGGCGCCACCACGATCAACATCCCCGACACGGTGGGCTACGCCACCCCGGCGGAATTCGGGGAGCTGATCGCCGGCATCAACGCCCATGTGCCGAGCATCGACCAGGCGGTGATCTCGGTGCACGGCCACAACGACCTGGGCCTGGCGGTGGCCAACTTCCTCGAGGCGGTGAAGAACGGCGCCCGCCAGCTGGAGTGCACCATCAACGGAATCGGTGAGCGGGCCGGCAATGCCTCACTGGAAGAGCTGGTGATGGCGCTGCACGTGCGCCGCCGCTACTTCAACCCCTTCCTGGGCCGTCCGGCCGACGCCAGCGAGCCGCTGACCGGAGTGCGCACCGAGGAGATCACCAAGACCTCGCGGCTGGTGAGCAACCTCACCGGCATGGCGGTGCAACCCAACAAGGCGATCGTGGGCGCCAACGCCTTTGCCCACGAGTCGGGCATCCATCAGGACGGCGTGCTCAAGAACCGCCTCACCTACGAGATCATCGATGCCCGCACCGTGGGCCTCAGCGACAACCGCATCTCCCTGGGCAAGCTGAGCGGCCGCAGTGCCTTCCGCGCCCGGCTGGAGGAGCTGGGCTACGGGCTCAGCCGCGAGGATCTCGACGACGCCTTCGCCCGCTTCAAGGAACTGGCCGACCGCAAGCGGGAGATCACCGACCGGGATCTCGAGGCGATCGTGAGCGAGCAGGTGCAGCAGAACGACCAGGCGCAGTACACGCTCAGGAGCGTGCAGGTGAGCTGCGGCACCGGTCTGCAGCCCACGGCCACGGTGAGCCTGATCAACGCCGACGGCGCCGAGCTCACCGAGGCGGCGATCGGCACCGGTCCGGTGGACGCGGTGTGCCAGGCCCTCAACCGCCTGGCCCAGGTGCCCAACGAGCTGGTGGAGTTCTCGGTGAAGAGCGTCACCGAGGGCATCGACGCCATGGGCGAAGTGACCATCCGCCTGCGCCATCAGGGGGTGCTTTACTCCGGTCACGCGGCAGACACCGACATCGTGGTGGCGGCGGCCCAGGCCTTTGTGAATGCCCTCAATCGGCTGCTGGCCGGCACCCACATCCTGCCCCTGCACCCCCAGAAGGCCCCCCTGCCGGTGCTTGGGGATCTGCCCCTGGCCGAACGGCCGCGGGTGTGAGGAGCTTCCGAGGCCTCGATGAACCACCCATGAGTCAACCGCTGGGCTGTTCCCGCCGCTCATCCCTGGCGGCGGGTGTGCAGCTGACGCTCCTGCTGCTGGTGGCCCTGGCCATGCTCGTACCGCTGCTGTGGCTGGTGAGCACCTCGCTGAAAGGCCCGGCCGAGAACATCTTCACCACCCCGCCGGCGCTGCTGCCTGCCGACCCCAGCCTGGAGGCCTACCGCCGCCTGTTCGCCGACAGCCCGATGGGCACCTACCTGCGCAACAGCGCGATCGTCAGCGTCCTGGCGGTGCTCGCCAATCTCACCTTCTGCTCCCTGGCGGCCTATCCCCTGGCGCGCATGCGCTTCGCCGGCCGTGGGCTGGTGCTGGCGCTGGTCGTGGCCACGATCCTGATCCCCTTCCAGGTGGTGATGATCCCCCTGTATCTCCTGATGGTGCAGATCGGTCTGCGCAACACGCTCTGGGCGCTGATCATTCCCCAGGCCGCCACCGCCTTCGGCATCTTTCTGCTGCGCCAGAGCTTCCTGGGGGTGCCGGTGGAGCTTGAGGAGGCGGCCCGCAGCGATGGCTGCACGCCGATCGGCGAGTGGTGGAACGTGATGATTCCCGCTGCCCGGGCCGATCTGATCACCCTGGCGATGTTCGTGTTCATCGGCACCTGGAGCGACTTCCTCTGGCCGCTGGTGATCCTCGATGAACCCGAGCTCTACACGCTGCCCCTGGGCCTGCAGCAGCTGGCCAGCAGCTTCTCCCTCGACTGGCGTCTGGTGGCAGCGGGCTCGGTGATCTCGATCCTGCCGGTGCTGGCGCTGTTCATCGCCCTCCAGCGCTACATCCTGCCCAGCGCCAGCGGCGATGCGGTGAAGGGCTGAGCCGGCCCCGGAGCCGGCCTTGGGGTCATGGAGCCACCGGTGGGGTGACCGGCGGCTGAATGGGTGCCGGGCTCACGGGGGTGTCGGCCGCC
>JBFLKL010000111.1:0-4631 GCA_040883175.1 Synechococcaceae cyanobacterium
ACTGCGCGATCTGGCCTCCCTGGGGGTCTATGAGCTTTCGGCTCGCGTTCTGATGCTCACCATCGCATTCATGCCGTTCTTCGCCTTCTGGGAGATCGGCCGCGTGGTTGGCATGCAGAAGCTGGCCGACATGTTCTTCCGCCGGCGGCAGCCTTCCTTGGAGGCACCTCAGCGCCCATAGTCGAGGTCCGCCTCAACCCAGCGAACCTTGTTCTGTTCCGACCTCTTGGCTGCCGTATACCCGCCAGAACGATCGCCTGGTGGCTTCATACTCTGAACTGGACCCACAACATTGGCTGGGATGCATGGATCGTCGTTTGCTGGTGACAGTCGACGACAGCTGCATGATCTGGCGCTGGCCATCAGGGATGTCTTTGATGTGGCTTGACGAACCCCGCGAATCACCCGGCCTCACGCTCCGGGATCTGGGGGTCAGTCCTGCTCCTCGTCGTGGATGCTGCTCATCCGCCAGCTTTCCCAGGCCTCGAGGGCGTTGTTGAATTCCTCGAGCGTGATGCTGAATCCCGCCTCGGCCGCGATGGCCACCGGGTCCGCCCCCGGGGCTTTCAGGCGAGCCTCCAGGTCGGGATTGTCGTAGGCCGCTTTCACGAGTCCTTTCAGGCCGGAGGCAGACATGGCGTGGGTTGCCTGGTTCACGCCTGTCTAGCTTCCCTGGGGCCGCCTTGTCAGTGGCCTTGCTGTCACCGAACGGCCGGTTGCGCGGCTATCCGGGACCGGTGGCTCAGCGGCGGGTGGGCACCACCTGCATGCCGATCGGCGCCAGGGCGATCAGCGCCAGCTTGATGTGCTGGATCCCGAAGGGAATGCCGATGATCGTCACGAAACAGGCCAGGGCTGAGCTCAGGTGGCCGATCGCCAGCCACCAGCCGGCCACCAGAAACCAGAGGATGTTGCCCACCAGTCCCAGCGGGCCGGTGCCGAAGTCCATGTGCCCGGTGAGCTCCCGCCGGCTCACGGCCTCGTAGCCGAAGGGCCAGAAGGAGAAGTTGCCGATCACGAAGCAGGCCCTGGCCCAGGGGATGCCCACGATCGTGATGGCGGCCACCAGTCCGGCCAGCCACCAGCCCAGGCCCATCACAAAGCCGCCGAGCACAAACCAGAGGACGTTGAGCAGGAAGCGCAGCATGGGCCCGGCGGTGCTACCACCAGCTTGCTCACCCCCCGCGCAGGGTGAGGGCGAACAGCAGCACGAACAGGCTCAGCACCACCAGGCCCAGCCGGGCCACCGCCAGCAGGCCGGGGCCCAGCCGGTCGGCCGGGGCCACCTGGCGGCCCTGGATCACCCGCAGGTTCATCCAGGCCAGCACCGGCGTGGTCATGAACGACACCACCATCGCCAGCTGCACCAGGGCGCCCATCGAGCCGGGCCACAGCCCCAGCACGGCGCCGGCCAGGGCGAAGTGCAGCGCCATCCAGAGCTGGTGGTCGCGGCGGTCGTGCACCGCCTGGCCCCTGAAGCCCCGCAGCAGCCGCACCCCGGCCGATGCCGCCCGCGGGTAGCCGTCCAGGCAGGTGATGCTGGTGCTGAACATGGTGGTGAAGGCGGCCGCGGCGATCAGCGGCCTGGCCCAGCTGCCCAGGCTGGCTGTGTAGAGGCCGATCAGCTGCTGCGCGAAGGCGCCGCCGGCGGGGGAGAAGCTGTTGCCGGTGCCGTGCATCACCCAGGCGCCCAGCAGCAGAAACAGCACCGCCATCACCACGGTCACCAGGTAGCCCAGGTTGAAGTCGGCCTCCACTTCGGCGCGGCTGCCGCGGTGGCCGGAATCCTCCTGGCGGGCGTAGATCCACAGCGACGACCAGGCCGCCAGATCCAGCGGACACGGCATCCAGCCCATCAGCGCCACCAGGAACGGCAGGGCGGCCAGGGTCCAGGGGCTGGGGCTGAACCACTGGGGATCAGCCGCCACCGGACCCTGCCAGAGGATGGCGCCGGTGGCCAGCACCGTGCTCACCACCAGCACCGCCACGATCAGCTTGCTGAGCCGGTCCAGGCTGCGGTAGTGGCCGAGCAGCAGCAGCAGCAGGCAGAGGCTCAGCAGGCCCAGGGCCAGCAGGTTGGGCGCCCCCGGCAGGAAGCTGGTGGCCAGGCTGCCGGTCACGGCGGTGACCGCGGCGATGTTGGCCACCCCCGTGGTGAAGGTGATCAGCAGATACACCGGCAGATACCAGCCCCGCTGGCGCTGGTAGCCCTCCAGCAGGCTCAGCCCGGTGGCCCCGGTGAAGCGGCTGCCCACCAGCAGGAACGGGTACTTGAACAGGTTGGCCAGCAGCACCAGCACCAGCAGGCCCAGCCCGTAGCGGGCGCCGGCCTGGGTGGAGGCCACCAGGTGCGAGCCGCCGATGGCGGCACCGGCCAGCAGGATGCCGGGGCCGAGGACCTGGGCCAGGCCCTCGCGGCTGAGCCGCTCGCTGGCCATGGCGCCGCTCCCCTGGCCGCCCTCAGGCGACGGCCGCGAAGCAGTCGCGGAAGGCGGCGATGGTGGTGTCGATGTCCTGGTCGGAATGGGCCATCGAGGTGAAGCCGGCCTCGAAGGCGCTGGGGGCCAGGTAGATGCCCCGCTCGAGCATGGCGCGGTGCAGTTTGCCGAAGCGGGCCGCGTCGGCGGCCTTGGCCTCCTCGAAGTTGCGCACCGGTCCCTCGCAGAGGAAGAAGCCGAACATGGCGCTGATCGAGCCGCCGCAGATCGGCAGGCCGGCGTCGCGGGCGGCATCCTGGATGCCGGCGGAGAGCCGTTTGGTGATCGCGTCCAGGCGCTCGTAGGTGCCGGGACGCTGCAGCAGCTCCAGGGTCTTGATGCCGGCGGTCATCGCCAGCGGGTTGCCGCTGAGGGTGCCGGCCTGATACATCGGCCCTGCCGGGGCCACCATGGCCATGATGTCGGCCCGTCCGCCGTAGGCCCCCACCGGCAGGCCGCCGCCGATCACCTTGCCCATGGTGGTGAGGTCGGGGGTGACGCCGAACCTGGCCTGGGCACCGCCGTAGCTGATGCGGAAGCCGGTCATCACCTCGTCGAACACCAGCAGGGCGCCGTGCTCCTTGGTGACCTCACGCACGCCCTCGAGGAAGCCCGGCACCGGCGTGATGAAGCCGGCATTGCCCACCACCGGCTCCAGGATCACGCCGGCGATCTCGCCCGGGTTCTCGGCGAACAGCCGCTTCACCGCCTCCAGGTCGTTGTAGGGGGCGGTGAGGGTGGCGGCGGCGGTGCTGCGCGGCACCCCCGGCGAATCGGGCAGCCCCAGGGTGGCCACCCCGGAGCCGGCCTTCACCAGGAACATGTCGGCGTGGCCGTGGTAGCAGCCCTCGAACTTGATGATCTTCTCCCGCCCGGTGAAGGCGCGCATCAGCCGCAGCACCGACATGCAGGCCTCCGTGCCGCTGTTGACGAAGCGCACCATCTGCACGCTCGGCACCGCCTCGATCACCAGTTCCGCCAGCCGGTTCTCCAGCTCGCAGGGCGCTCCGAAGCTGGTGCCCTTGTCCAGGGCCTCGTGCAGGGCGGCGATCACCTCGGGGTGGGAGTGGCCGCAGATCGCCGGCCCCCAGCTGCCGATGTAGTCGATGTAGCGGTTGCCGTCCACGTCCCAGGCGTAGGCGCCCTTCACCCGCTCGAACACGATCGGGTTGCCGCCCACCGAGCGGAAGGCACGCACCGGCGAGCTCACGCCCCCGGGCATCAGCTTCTGGGCGGCGCTGAAGAGCTCCTGGGATCGGGTCGTGTTCAAGGCGTGGGCCGAAACGGGTGCCGAGGTCAAGGGGATTCCGCTGGCGAAGGAAAACCGTTTCCCATCCTGACCCAGAACAGCCCCGCCCGCCGGGGCCGGTTACGACAGGCGGTGATCGATGGCCGCGGGAGCAGACTTGGAGCACCGGAGCATCCGCAGGCCCTTGATCCGCGCCAACCCATGAGTCACGACTGGGCGGCCCTGGAGCGTGGCCTGTGCCGGCTGCTGCCCCGCCGGGCGGTGGTGGCGGCCCGCCAGGAGCTGCTCGCCTACGACTGCGACGGCCTCACCCTCAACCGCCATCAGCCGCCCCTGGTGGTGCTGCCCGAAACCACTGAGCAGGTGGTGGCGGTGCTGCGCCTCTGTCACGAGCGCGGCGTGCCCTTCGTGGCCCGCGGCAGCGGCACCGGCCTGTCGGGCGGCGCGGTGGCCGAGAGCGAGGCCCTGGTGATCGGCACCAGCCGCATGCGCCGCGTGCTGGAGATCGACCTGGAGAACCGCCGGGTGGTGGTGCAGCCCGGGGTGATCAACAGCTGGGTCACCCGGGCGGTGGCCGGCGACGGTTTCTACTACGCCCCCGATCCCTCCAGCCAGGTGGCCTGCAGCGTCGGCGGCAACGTGGCCGAGAACTCCGGCGGCGTGCACTGCCTCAAGTACGGCGTCACCAGCAACCACGTGCTGGCCCTGGAGGTGGTGCTGCCTGACGGCACCGTCACCACCCTGGGCGGCGGCCTGGACGAATCCCCAGAGCTCGACCTGCGCGGGGCCTTCATCGGCAGCGAGGGCACCCTCGGCATCGCCACCGCCATCACCCTGCGGCTGCTGCGGGCGCCCCAGAGCGTGGCCGTGCTGCTGGCCGACTTCAGCTCCATGGAGGCCGCCGG
>JBFLKL010000112.1:0-6107 GCA_040883175.1 Synechococcaceae cyanobacterium
GTTGCCCGCCTGAACGTGGGCTCCACCCCGGTTCTCAAACCCTCGGAGGTGGCTGACATCCTCCGGAAACTGGGTTTTGAGCTTGTCCGCCAACGCGGATCGCACCTGCAGTTGGCGCTGAAATCCTGGTGATCTCCGTGCACGGCCGTCAGGATCCCCGCCGCTGGCAGCAGCGCACCTGACTCACTGCTGCTGGGTGAGCCGGGGGTAGCACGTGCTTGGTGGAACGCATGCCCTGCTCCCCACTCCTCATCCCAAGACCCCAGGAACGCCTAAGGTGTGTACACAAGTAGCTCAGGGCGCCATGGTGGCCCGTGTTGGTATTCGGGAGTTGAGGGCCAGGCTCGCCTCCCATCTGGAATCAGCCACGCCGATCGAGGTCACCCGCCATGGCCGCACGATCGGCCTCTATGTACCACTCCCCCAGCAGGGTGATAGGAGTGAGCGGGAGAGGTTGCTGGAGGCAGGCCGCCGCATGCAGTCTGAACTCGAGCGGATCGGCCTGGATGAAGAGACTCTTCAAGGCGACTTCCAGACCTGGCGTCAGCAGCAACGTGCCGGCCAGCAAAGCTGAAGCTGGAGATGGAACGCAAGCGTCTTGTACTGGACGCCAACATCCTGATTCGTGGCTGCTTCGGTCGGCGCGTGCGGGCTCTTCTCGCCGACCATGCTGATCAGGCCGATAGGAGGGGGTTGGATGCGGCTATCAGCATGGAGGCGCTCCACAGCCTGCTGAGCATTGTGCAGGTGGTCGACGATGAACTGCTGGAGCACGCCAGGGATGAAGCGCTGGCCCGAATCAGAGATCCCGAAGACTGACCCACCCTGGCCCTCAGCCTTCAACTGGAGTGTGCGGTCTGGACAGAAGATCGGGATTTCTTCGGTACCGGAGTGGCCACCTGGACCTGTGCCACCGTGGAGCGGTATCTGAGGGGTTGACATGGCCCGCCAGACGACTCGCCAGCAACCAGAGTGGCGCCGCCGATCAGGGAGCAGGCACCGTTGCCATGGCGGGTGATGCCGTTGCAGGGCTACAACATCAGGGGCTGATTGATGGGGCTCATGCACATGCGTTCGGCGATGGTGTGCCGCAGGCGCTCGTCGGTGGCGAAGGGGGGCGGGGGCATGGGGGCATCCTGGCTGGAGGTGACGGGGGCACTCTCCTGCGACATTGCTGCCAGAATGAAGGGTGGAATGATCGTGCCGATGCCCAGTTCCGACCCTGAGCTTGAACGGCTGCGCCAGCAAGCGAGTGTGCTGCCGCTTGACACGCGCATCATCCGTGCTGTCGCCAGTTCTACGGCCATCGAAACAGGCCAGCCAGTGGCTGAGATTGAGCGTGCACTCACGGATCGTCAGTCGAGCCAGGCAACACCTGCCTGAAAAGTTCCTCCATCGGGGCCATTTCCAGCACGGCCCCTGCGCGGATCGCAGCAAAATACTGCTCTCGGTGTTGATCCCAGGCGGAATAGTCCAGCGGACCGATCCCTGCCTGGCATGCCATCACATCAATCAGCAGGCGCGCGATTCGCCCATTTCCTTCGCGGAAGGGATGAATGAGCACGAACTCAACATGGACATGAGCAAAGCCACTGATCAGCTCATCCATCGATCCGGGATTGAATGGAGTCAGCCTGGCCAGCTGCTCTGATTCAAAAGCCTTTAGAAGATCTGGCAGTAGATGAGAACTCGCAAAGGCAAAACCCTGCTTGCTCAGATTGAACGTTCGCACCTTCCCTGCCCACGCATAGACAGATCCCAGCCATTGCCGATGCCATCCGATCAGATCATTGATCCTGAGGCGGTTGGTGGGAGTACCGTTTCCGATGATCGTCTGGTAAAGATCAAGCAGCAGATCCCGCTCTACTACCTCCATCACTGCCGGATCTTTGATGCCCAGTCGATTGCGCAAGACCAGGCCATTCGACCCTGGCTCACACTCCGCTGCTGACCCAACAACGCTGTAACGGCTCATCGCTTCATCTCCAAGGCCCTTGGGCCCCTAGGACCACCGGGGCCCAGGCGTTCCATGCGCATCAGGGGTTGGTCGATGGGGCTCATGCGCATGCGCTTGGCGATGGTGTGCAGCAGGCGCTGGTAGGTGGCGGAGGGGGGCGGGGGCATGGGGGCATGGGGGCATGCTGGCGGCTGGCGGGCGACCGGGCCCGGTTTGGGTTTGGGCGGCCCGTCAGGCCATCGCCTCTGCGGGGATCTTCTCTGGCGTGGGTGCACCGTGGCTGCAGCCAACCCTGCACCGGGCGTGGCTGCGCCGCCCCAGTCCGTTGGCCCGGCCAGAGGCAGCATCCCCGCCACCACTGCAAGACTGGTGCCATCGGAGGGCGCCATGCAGGAAATCCTTTTCGTGGTCGAGGAAGCGGAGGACGGCTCCTACCGGGCCAGTGCCGCCGCCGCCGCCATCCATACCGAAGCCGACACGCTGGAGGAGCTCCACCGGGAGATTCGCGACGCCGTCGTCTGCCATTTCGATCCCGGCGAGGCGCCGCCCCTGATCCGCCTCCATCACGTCAGACAGGAACTGCTGGCCCTGTGAGGATTCCGCGGGACGTCAACGGCCAGCAGCAGCACCTCACGATTCCTGCCCACAAGCCCCTGAGGGTCGGCACCTTGCGGCAGATCCTCAAGGACGTGGCCAGCCAGCTGGGCTGCTCGATCGAGGAGCTGATCAGCAGCCTGGACGTGTGAGGGCTGGGCCCCGGGGCTACTCCCTCGGACCGCAGGCTTCAGAGCCGCTGACGCCTGGTCACCCCATCGGAGTGGTCCTGCCCATCGGCTTGGGGAACGGATGCCGTTGAAGGTGAACCTTGCCCACATGCGCGTCCCAGGATCCGCCCGGCCACGTCCTTTGCCGGGGCGGGGGCATGGGGGCCTCCTCGCTGCGGTGTAACGGGGGTGGCACTGGTGGAGAGGAAGCCCTCTGGCGATGCCATGCCCTCCGTCATGCCCCCAGCCAAGCCTTGCGGGACGCCCTTGCGTGCGTCGGTTGTACTAACATTGTCTAGCTGCTCAAGCGGGAGAGGGTTCGCCATGGCTGCCATCGGAGCATCGCCTCCTGCGCGCTCAGCCCGGCTCGGCCTGCGCGCCACGCCGGAACAGGAAGCCGTGCTGCGCCGCGCCGCCGAGGTGTCCCACAAGTCGCTCACCGACTTCATCCTCGACAGCGCCTGCTTCGCTGCCGAGCAGACGCTCCTTGATCAGCGCCTGTTCATGGTCTCGGGGTCCCAGGCCCAGGCCCTGATCGATCTGCTGGACCGCCCCGAACAGGCCAACGAGGGGCTCCGTGATCTGTTCACTCGACAGGCACCCTGGGACGCCCAGTGACCTGGCGGCCGCCGGAGCCGCTGGCCGTCCAGCACCGGCTGGAAGGCTTTGACTGCGGCAAGCCCACACTGAATCACTGGCTGTTGCACCACGCCCGCCAGGCGCAGACCAGTGGCTCGGCCCGAACCTTCGTCGTCGCCGACGACGAGAACCGCGTTGCCGGCACTTTCAGCCTCACCGTGGGCCAGGTCGACACGGTGGAAGCGCCAGAGCGCATCCGTCAGGGCATGGGGCGATTCCCCCTGCCCGTGGTCATCCTGGCCAGGCTCGCCGTGACACGGGAGAACCATGGACGTGGCCTCGGTGTCGGGATGCTTCAGGACGCGATCCGACGCACGCTGGTGATCGCCGAGCAGGCCGGGATCCGGGCGATCCTGACCCATCCCATCGACGACGACGCGGCCCGCTTCACCACCCGGTTCGGATTCACCGCATCGCCGCTGCGCCAGCAGCAACTGCTTCTGCTGCTCAAGGACGCGAGGAAGATCCTTCGGTGAGCACCACCTCTCGGATCTTCAACATCCCGTTCCCGCCTTGGAATCAGATGCCTGTGTGTAAGAAGCACCGTGCGCATGCGCACCGCAGCTCCAGCTGTATGAGCGGTTGGTCGATGGGGCTCATGTGCATGCATTCGGCGACGTCGTCGCGAAGGGAGGCGGGGTGGAACTCAAGGGTTGAGCAGCACTGCAGCTTGGCGATGGCTGATCAGCCGCGCGCTTCACATGTTCTGGAGCAGCTCTGTATCCGGAAACCGGCTCAGTTCCTCAACCAGGCTCTTCACGGTTCTCATTTGTGGAATCCCTTCTTGGATTGATTGCGAGCGTAGGAAAATCATCTCAGCGTTTGCAGGATGTCCTTCATCAGCAGCACCAGATGCAATGGATCGGTGGGAGATGGTTCGAATTCCGGGATCAGGTGGAGGTAGAACGCCCGCGCTGCAGTGCTCTCGGCATGGACGAGCAATCCCCGGCAGCCCACTTCAGTGCCGATCTGTGCCGTGCGGCTGATCACATCCGCCAGCAGTGCGGCACCGAGGCCCCGTCCTTGATGGCGCTGGTCAACCCCGAGCCGGGCCAGCAGGGCCACGGGCTGGGGATAACGGCCTGCGCCTTGGCGCAGCCGAGGGGGAGCCTCCGCAGCCTTGATGCTGGCCATGCACCAGGCGTAGTACGCAACCACGTCGCTTCCGCCGACTTCGGTGACCACGAACACCCGGCTGGTGCCACCGCGGGCATGGGCCTGGCGGGCGTGTTTTCTCAGCCAGATCGTCTGCTCCTCGGATCGGCACTCGAAGCCGTCGAGGCGATCAGCGGCCGCCAGCAGCCGGGGCGACCGGTACGTGGCGCTCACTCCTGGAAGGGAGAGGGCCGATCCATCAGCGCGCGTAGACCCTTCAGCGACCGTGCCGGCCGTTGGTTGATGCGCTCCCACGCCTCCAGCGCTTCGGGGTCGAGGCGAAACTCCTCACGATCAGCCAGCACCTGCTGCGCAGCGAGGCGCAGATGGGTGAGCACAAATCCGGTGAGATCGGTGCCGGAAGCGGCCACAGCCCGATCAATCAGTTGGCGGTCTTCAGTCGTAGCCCGGATTTCGATACGCCGATCACGCGCGCGGCTGCCGGCGGTGTCCATTGGCCTGCCTGTGTGTACGTCCATCGTACGGCCAAAGCCATCGCCTGAGACATCGGTGGCACCAGTCCTTGCAGCCGCCCCACCCCTTTGCCCACCCGTGCCCTCTTCTCGTTCAAAGGCTTTCCCGGCGTCCCGGTGCGCCACCTCTATCTCCACCACGACGGCTACCCCACCGGCGCCGCCTGGCGGTTTGCGGAGACTTTGCGCGAGTCCTCCGATCCCGCTGCCCTCCTGGCCACTTTCCTGAGATCCCAGCCCAGGGCGGAGCAGATCGAGAACCCTGAGCAGGCCGCCGATGCCGAGTACCGCTACCAGGTGCAGCTGCTCCCCGGCCCGGATCCCCAGCTGCTGGTGCAGGCCTGGCGGCGTCTTCCTGGCAGCAGCTCCTGGCATCCCCGCTGCGGTCCATTGGCGCTGGCAGTGTTCGTCCGGCGCTTCCTGCCCGGGGGCCTTCCTGAGTGATCGATGTTCATCGGCGCAGCACCTCCCGATGGACGCTCAGAAACTGCTCCTGCTCCCGGCTGAACGGCCGGATCAGGTTCGCCCCCTCGATGCCCCAGCAGCGCAAGGCTTCGCGGGCCGCCTGGTGCTCACAGAGCAGCTGGCCGGCCGAATCGAAGCTGATCCAGTGGCGGTCGAACCGTTTGTCCACATGGGGGGAGAGCAGCAGGCCGTTGGCGCCATCGAGCCGCTCGCGGTTGTCGCAGTCGCGCCAGGGCTTGATGTGGCTCGCCACCAGAAACTCCTGCCGCGCCAGCCCCGTGACCCGGCAGGCCGGTTCCCGTTCGGCCACCCGATGCCGGAACAACCCTTCCCCCAGTCGCGCCTTGGTGAGCGCATCGCGCTCGGTGCAGCTCGGCACCTCGCGGAGACGCTGCATGTCGTCGAGAAGGGAAGCCGTGTACTCCCCTTCTTCGGCCAGCGCCACCAGGCGCACCCGCACCGCGGGGTCGGCATGGTCTTCGATCAGCTTCAGCAGCAGCAGGCCCAGCGTTTCGCTCAGCCCCGCCAGGTACACCCCCTGCAATCCCTTCCCTGTGCTGGTGTTGATCGGGCTGTGGCGTTCGGGCAGCAGCGGCTGAAGCAGATCAAAGAAAGTCTGCGGCACCAGGGCCTGCCGCATCGGCTGCCAGTTCA
>JBFLKL010000113.1:0-9172 GCA_040883175.1 Synechococcaceae cyanobacterium
CAGCCTGCGCCAGGCCTGGGCGCTGATGGAGCGCCCGGAGCCGGTATCCCAGCCACTGCTGTCGGCTGCAGTCACAGCCGGATCGGCTCCAGTGGCCGGCAGTGCCAACGGCCCCCGGCCCGCTCCGCCACCAGGGGGGTGAGCGTGAAGTGCGGCGGCGAACCGGCGGACACGTCCACGCGCAGGCCGGAGTAGCAGCGTTGCAGCGCGGCGCCATGGCCGTGGCGGCCATGGAAGAAGCGGGAGCGGGCCAGCGGGCTGCCGCTGGCATCGGTCAACACGGGCCCCTCCGGCCGCTGGCGGCGCAGGCTGTAACCCCCGCCGCCGCACACCAACCAGGGGATGCCGGCCTCCCCGCGGCCGTTGTCGCAGACCTGCACCAGCTCCAGGCAGTGGGCGTGGCCGGTGAAGGCCAGATCCAGCAGGGGCCGGCCTCCCCGCTGCTCCCCCAGCAGTCTGGCCACCCGATCGAACACCTGCTGCAGCTGGCGGCGCACTGCCAGGGTCTGGGCCTGGTTCCACTTGGTGGCCTCGGTGACGTAGGGCGGATGGTGAAGCACCAGCAGCCGGCCGCGCACCGCCGGGTTGCGCCAGGAGGCCAGCAGCTGGCGCTCGAACCAGGCCAGCTGCTCGCTGTCGAGTGGCGGGGGGCGGCCGGCGCGGGCGGCGGCGGCGCTGGCCAGCTGCTTGTCGATGTCCCGGATGCGTTCATCCAGCTCCTCCGCCAGGCCCAGGGCATCGGCGCGGCTGTCGTCGGCCTGGTCGTCGTGGCGTCCCGCCAGCCAGTCGCCCCCCAGCTCGCGCAGCAGGGCCGTCTGTTCGGCCTCCAGGACCTGGCGCTGCTGCAGCAGGCTCCTGCGCTCCGTCTCGCCGCTGGCCTCGGCGAGGGGTTCATTGAAGGTGTTGGAGTCGAGGGCGAAGAGGTCGATGCCGGCCCAGCGGCTGGCGTAGTAGCGGTTGGGCAGGCGGGTGAAGCGGCCCGGGCGGTAGAGCAGGGCGCGGCGACCATCGGGGCCGTCCGCCCCGGCGCTGCGGGTGGTGGCCAGGTGGGCCTGCAGACGCGACTCCGGTACGGCGGCCAGCCGGTCCACGAAGGCCTCGCACCAGGCCTGGCCGCAGAAGGAGCCGTGCCAGCCCACGTCGAGGTTGAACCAGGGGCGCAGCAGCCGGCGGGGCAGGGCGGTGAGCACCGACAGCAGCGCCAGGGGCAGGGGCAGGTCGTAGTAGTCGTGGTTGCCGAGCACCGGCAGGAACGGCCGCCGGAACACAAGCTCACCGTGGCGCAGCCGCCGCCAGTGCTCGCCCCCAACCAGCCATTCGCGGTAGGGGCGGATGAAGTTGCGGCGGTACTGTTCGCTGGAGCCCACCAGGTACACCACATCGCCGGTGTGCAACAGGAAGCGGGCGTCCTCGCCGTGGGCCAGCAACAGCTCCGCCACCAGGCGCTGGGGATCGTTGCGGCCCCGGCGGCCGGTGCCGCTGTCGCCGATCACCAGAAAGCCGAAGGCTTCGCTGCCGCCGGGATCGCCCTCCAGCACCAGCCGGCAGGGATCGATGCCGGCTGTCGTCAGGGCCGGATGATTCCAGCGCACCCGCTCGGCCATGCGCCGGATCTTCGTGGGGATGCCGGCTTCGCTGGCGAAGTTCATGGGCCGGGGGGTGCGCCGGGATTCAGCTGGGGGCAGCTGTCAGGGGAGTGACCACGCTGAGGGAATCGGGGCGGCAGCGGATCTCGATGCTGTCACTGGTGATCATCTCGCCGTCGATCACCAGCTTCTGGGGGGCTTCGGTCTCGATGCGGATCTCCCGGGCCCGCAGGCAGAGCAGGTCGGGGTGGCTGGTGGGGGACTGCACCACCGCTGAGGCCATCAGCGCCGCCAGGGCGTTGAGGCCCTGCAGACGGCTGGCGGGGGTGGCCACGGTGACCTCCAGCAGTCCGTCGTCCGGCACCACTTCGCCGAAGCCCTGGGCCAGCACGGAGGTGCCGGGGGCCACGTTCGCCACGGTGATGGCGGCGGCCTGGAGCTCGCTGGTCTTGCCGTCGATCGTGACGCGAGCCTGGAACGGCTGCTGGCTGAGCAACTGCTGGGCCCCGGCCAGCACGTAGGCCAGGGTGCCGAAGCGGGTCTTGAGTTCGCGGCTGGCGCGCTCCACCATCCCGGCCTCGAAGCCAAGACCCGCCAGCAGCACCATCGGATTGTCGTTGCACAGAGCGGTGTCGAGCCGCCGTGTGTGGCCGGCCAGCAGCACGCGGCAGGCTCCGGGGAGGTCGGCTGGAATGCCGAGGGCAGCGGCGAAGGCGTTGGCTGTGCCGCGCGGGATCACCCCCAGCGGGATGGACGTGCCCGCCAGAACCCCGGCCGCGGCCGACACGGTGCCGTCGCCGCCGCAGGCCACCACCATGGCGTCCGCCGGATCCCCCTCGGCCCGGGCCTCGATGAGGTCCACCAGCTCGCGGGTCTGCTGGGCCGGATCCACATCGGCGCGGGTGAGCACCAGGTTCACCAGCAGCTGGGGCTCGAGTAGGGAGCGGATGCGGGCCAGGTCGGCGGCGGCGTCGTTGCTGCCCGCCACCGGGTTGAACAGCAGGTAGGCCAGCCGGCTGCGCCCCAGCCCTCGCAGGGCCAGATCGGCGCTGGCGGGGTTGAGCGCCAGGGGAGTCCGGGCGATGGCGCAGGCGCGGGTCAGCAGCGCCGCGTCGGGCTGGGTTTGGGCCGGGGCGGCGGGATCGGGGAAGGCCACCACCGCTGCCGTCTCCCTGCCGAGCACCAGGGCCGCGGCGCGGATGTCAGCTCCAGTGGCCAGGCTGCCCAGCTCGTGGCGTTCGCTGAGCGTCAGACGGGCGGTGGCCGGCCGGCTGGTGATCACCCGGGCCAGTTCGGCGTTGGCCACCAGCCGGAAGCCGGCCAGGGTGGCCTGGTGCCGCTCAAGCCAGTCCAGCAGAGGGTCGAGATCCGTCCCGGACGCCAGCAGCACCAGGGTGTTGCTCATGATGTCGGCCTGCTGGCCGTGGGCGCGGTGCTGCCGGGTGGCGCGCTGGCGGGCACCTGCCTCAGGTAGGTGGTCACCGGGATCGGCTCGCTCTGGGCGTACCCCACCGGCAGCCAGAGGTCGCCGGCCTCGGTGTGCACATGGATCTCCCAGTGATAGAGGCCGAGGTAGGCGCGGGGGTCATCGCGCAGCAGTGAGGCGTAGAGGAGAACGGCACGGCCGTAGTAGTCGCTGTTGTTGTAACCCCACAGGCCCCTGCGGATGTCCTGGAGGCCGCCGCGACGCACCAGGTAGCGGGCGGCGGCCTGGATGGCGTCGTGGGGATCGCGGATGTCGCCCGCGCCCACACCCGGCTGGTTCCAGGTGCTGGGCAGGAACTGCATCGGACCGTGGGCGTTGGCCACCGACACGCCATCGATGCGGCCCATGCCCGACTCCACCAGGTTGATCGCCGCCAGCACCTCCCAGTCGATGCCGGTGGCGGCGGCGGCCTTGCGGTAGTGGGCCAGGAGCTCTTCGGCCGGCGCGGGCTGGATGATCCGCCAGGCCGGCAGGGCGACCAGGGGCCGGCTGCGGCGCTGCATGCTGAGAAATTCCCGGCGGGCGGCCACATGCCGTTCGGCCACGCTGCGCCAGGCCGGATCCAGCAGGGCCAGCACCGCCGCGGAGCCGGCCGGGTCGCGGGAGAGCTGCCGGTAGATCACCTGCTGCTGGTGCCCCAGAGCCGGCAGCTCAGCGGTGGGGGTGGCGGGATCGCGCAGGGCCGTCTCCACCGCCGTGAGCAGCTCGGCCAGCTCGGCCGGATCACCCGGCACCAGGGGGTAGTGGCGGCCATCGGCCTGGCGCGGCAGGGCCGGGTCCTGCGGCAGGGCGAGTCCGACGGGCTGGGCAATGTCGGTGGCATCGTCGCTCTGGCTGGGGACCAGGGCGCTGACGCGCAGTGCCGGCCGCAGGGCCACGCCGCCCAACAGCGCCAGAACCAGCCCCCCGGCGGCCAGCCCCAGCCGGGCTGGTGTGCGGCGGCGGGGTTGGACCATGCGCGGCTGGGGAGTCGACGTCGCCATCGACGCTACCGGCTTCGGTCCGGGCCGCCTGCCGGACGCTCCAGGCCGGGGTCGAGCAGGGCGGTGGTTTCGATGCAGAGCAGCAGCGCGTCGGTGGCGGCGCGGCGATCGAACTGGCCCAGCAGCAGCCCCTGCTCGAGGGCCTCAAGCCGCGCCCGGGCGGCCAGGGCCCTGCTCACCTTCTCCTCCAGGCGGCTGGTCTGCAGCAGCTGGCTGGTGAGCGAGGCCACCACCGAAGATGCCGAGGCCAGGCCGCAGAGCAGCCTCCAGGACGGCACCGACAGGCTCAGGGCTTCGGTGAGGCCGGCGGTGAAGGCCTGCCCGCCGAATGCCGGAGCGGCGGTGATCAGCGCCGCGGCACTGCTGAACAGGATTGAGGCGTTCACCAGCTGGCGGCGCCGGGGTATGGCGCCGCGCAGAAAGCGGTCGAGCTGGGCGCGGCGGCTGCGCATCTGCTCGATCAGCGGGTCCTGATCTGCATCCGGGGTGGGGGAGGCGGTCATGGCGATTCAGAGCAGGCCGCGGTAGCGGATGAACAGCTGCACCATCGTCCAGGAGCCCAGCGTCACCTTGACCGCCATCAGGGCGTTGAGGATCGGGATCCAGCCGCCGCTCTCCACGGCGCCGAAGGAACCTTCAGGCAGGTTCAGTCCCTCCAGGCTGAGGAAGGCCAGAACGATGAACAGCAGCACCGCCAGCTTCTCGATCAGCTCCGTGCGGGCCAGCCCGCGGTGGCTGACCGCTTCCGTCGGCAGCGGGCCATGGCTGGATCGCACGATCAGCAGCAGGGCCAGGGCGGTGCCACCCGAAACCCCGGCGGCGAAGCCGCCGCCGGGAGAGAGGTGCCCGCGCAGGGCCAGCTCCACCGCCACCAGGGCCGCCACAGTGGCCCCCAGCCGGCAGAGCAGGATCACGGCGGGGTCGTCCAGACCGTGGATGGTGGCCTGGGGGCGCTCGGCGCTGAGCATCCACACCACCCCCATCGAGGCCAGGGTGAACACCACCACTTCGGCCACCGTGTCGTAGAGGCGGGTGTACAGCAGCACGCCTGACACCAGGTTGGGCACCCGGGTCTGCTCGCTGAGGGCTGCGATCAGGGCGCTGTTGGCGGCAGGGGCGGGCAGGGCCTGCAGCAGGGGCGCAAGCGCCACCACCACGGCCGCCAGCAGGTGCAGGGGGCGCAGGCTCATGGGCTCGGCTGCTCCCGCTCGCGCAGCAGGTTGGCGATCAGCAGGATGCCCGCGTTGCCGACGCTGAGCACCAGCACGCTCACCAGGGCGGGCATCGGGTCGTCGCGCACCACCGCCACCACCAGCATCACCAGCGCCACCTTGGTGGAGAGGCTGGCAAGGGCGGCCAGGCGGTGCCAGAGCTCGCGGGTGCGGCAGGCCACCGCGATCGGGATCAGCAGCGCCAGCACCATGCCGTCCACCAGCCAGGTCATGGCCCCCGCTCCGGGGTGAGGGTGTGCACGTGGTAGTGACGTCCGGCGGGGTCCATGCCCAGGCAGATGCTGAAGGGCGTGAGCGTGATGGCGAACACCTCCAGGAACATCAGCACATCGCTGCGGCGGCCGTTGCCGGGCACCAGGTCGCAGCCCTCCCGCGGCCGCCGCCGTCCCAGCAGCCGCAAGGCCTGATGGAAGGCCTGGGGAATCGCAGTCAGCACCGCGCCCACGGCCACAGCCAGATCGCGCAACGGCACTGCCCTGTCGCTGTGGAGGGGCAGCAGCAGGGCCACCGCCCCGCCGATGAGCACATTCAGCGTGCGGGGATCCTGGGTGAGCAGCATCCAGATCCCCAGCCGCAGAGCCACGTTGAGCAGCGGCGCGATCACGGCTGCCACCCCAGCAGGCCGAGCAGCACCGCCGCCAGAAGCACGATGGCGCCGAGCAGGTCGTCGAGTCCCTCGAGCTGGGGCCGGCAGGAGGGCGCGGGCACGGCTGCGACCGGGCCGGCAGCCGGAGCGACGAGCAGGCGGTGCAGCATCAGGCCGGCCGCGAACATGGATGCGCTCTTCAGCATGGCGCCGGCCAGGGCCCGGTGGTCCATGGCCGTCCACAGCGGCAGCGCCCAGGGGCTGACACTGAGCAGTGCCAGGGCCCCGACCAGGAGGACCGCCCCTGGGGACCACCCCCTGGCTTCACGGTCGGGCCATCCGCCCACCGGTTGGCTCACCGGGCTGTGGTCCTGGAGCGGCGGCCCCCAGATCCGGGCGTACACCGCCACCGTGCCTGCGCCGAGGGCCGTCACCACCCAGCCGGCCGCACCGGGCAGCTGGGTGCTGAGCTGCTCCTTGGCCAGGAAGCCCAGCAGTGGCGGCAGCCCGGCGATCGACAGGGAGGCGAGCATCAGGGGCCACCACAGGCGCGGCGTCAGGGGCCGCTGCCGCCAGCCGGCCAGCGCCGGATCTGGGATGTGGCGGGCCAGCAGGAACAGGGCCGCCTTGGCCAGTCCGTGGCCGAGGGCGTAGAGCCCGCCCACCGCCGGCAGGATCACCACCAGCCCCATCTGGGCCAGGGTGCTCCAGGCCAGCAGCCGGCGCAGGTCGGGTTCCAGCAGGGCCAGCAGCACCCCTGCCGCGGCGCTGGCGATGCCCAGCCAGCGCAGCACGGGCAGCAGGCTGGCGGCTTCGGCGCTGATGCGCAGCAACGGCAGCACCCCGGCGCTCATCACCGTGCCGGAGAGCAGGGCCGACACGTCCAGCGGCCCCTCGGCATTGGTGCGTGGCAGCCACAGTCCTGCCACGAACACCTCGGCCTTCGTGAGCAGCGCCACCGCCAGCAGGGCGAGCACGAGACCCCCGGACTGGCCCGCCGCCACGAGGGAGAAGCTGCGTTGCTCGAGGTAGAGCAGACCGCAGCCGATCAGGAACACCAGCATCACGGTGTTGCTCACCAGCATCAGCCGCAGGCCCAGCCACACCTGCCGGCGGCGTCCGCCCTCCACCAGCAGCAGGAAGGTGGCGATGCCCACCACCTCCAGGGCCACGTAGATGCTGATCAGGTCGGCGGCGACGATGGCGCTGTTGACACTGCCGTGCAGCACGAGCAGCAGCAGTGGCCAGGCCTCGCTCTGGGGCCGCCCCCAGCTGTCGAGCAGCACGGCGCCGCACACCAGGGCATTGAGCAGCAGGAAGGGGGCGGCCAGGGCATCGGGCTGGAGGGTGATGCCCAGCGGCCCGAGCAGCTGCAGGCTGGCCGGCAGCCAGCTCTGCTGGGCCGCCAGCGCCATGCCGGCTGTGCCCAGACAGGTGAGCAACGCGGCGGGCCGCGCGCTCACCGGCAGCAGGGCGGCGAGGAAGGCCGCCAGCAGCGGCAGCAGCAGCCAGGCGATGGTGATCCCGTTCATGGCTGTCCGGCTCGCGGGCCGGCCGCTTCCGGCGCGTCGAGTTCGGCCACATCAAGGGTGGGATCGCGGCCCGCCAGCAGGGTGGTGGCCAGCAGCAGCAGCGCCTGCACCGAGAAGCCGATCACGATCGCGGTGAGGATCACCGCCTGGGGGATCGGGTCGGCGTAGGCGAGCGCGGCCTGGGGATCCACCACGGGGGTGTCGCCGTGCAGGATCGGCGTGATCAGGCCGTCGCGGGCGGCGATCAGCACGAACAGGCTGATCACGGCGGTGCTGGTCACGTCCATCGCCAGCACCTTGAGGAACAGGTTGCGATGCCCCAGCAGGGCGAGCAGGCCGGCCAGCACCGCCAGCAGCACCAGGAGCTCGAGGGCCCGGAAGGCGGTCATGGTGCCGTGGAGCCAACCGCGGATCCCGGAGCGTAGGGCTGGCCGTCGGCGGTGTCAGGCTCCGCCGCCCGTTGGGCCTCCTGCAGGGTGAGCGTGATCACCTGCCGCTGGGCATGGCTGCCGCCGATGGCTTGCGCCCCGGGCAGCGCCTGGCTCAGGAACGCGATGGCCGCAGCGGCCTCCCCGCGGCCCCAGGCGTCAAAGCCCTGCAGCAGCGGTTCCCCCACCGCGGCGGCCAGCGCTGCGCCGTCCCCTTTGGCGGCCGGATCCTGCCCCGACTGGGCGGCGATCCAGCGCCGGGTGCGCTCCCGGTCGCCGCTGCCGATCCAGGCCATGACGGCATGCAGATCGTTGAACGCATACAGGCCCGGCACCGCCACCTGCCGCCACAGGTCGGCGACGCTCCGCCAGCGCTCGCTCACGTCCACGCCCCGCAGCTGCAGCCGCCAGAGCAGGGAGGAGGCGTCGATCAGGTCCACCGTCACCGTCGAGCGCTGGCCGTGGAGCGGGCCGTCGAACAGTGCCAGGGCGGGGTCGATCCCGCCCTGATCCAGATGGAAGAGAGCCAGATGCCACCAGTTGTGGATCGCCAGGGCGTTGTCGTCGGCCCAGAACGGCTGCCGCTGCCGCATCCAGCTGATGCCCTCGCCGGGACGCTTCTCCATGGCGAACACATGGGTCACGGCGTGGTGGGCCCAGGCGTTGCGGGGTTCGAGCTCCAGGGCTCGGTGGCCGTGCTCCTCGGTGAGCCGGTGGTCGCCGCTCTCCTCGCAGCCGAAGGCCAGCATCGCCAGCACCGCGTGATAGCCGGGGTCGTGCGGTTGCCAGTGCGCCAGCGCCCGTTCCGGCCGGCGCCGCAGCCCGGCGGCATCGCCGCGGTAGAAGTCGATCAGGTGGCCGGCCTGCAGGGCGAGGGCATCGCGGGGGTGCTCCGCCGCCAGTGCCTCCAGGATGCGGCCCGCCTGCCGCCAGCGGCCGGCGGCGAAGGCGCCGATGGCTTCGGCGTGCCCCCGCTCGCGGGGCTCGAGCGGGAGATCGTCCACCCGCGCGAGATCCTGCCGGGCCACGGCCGGCGCCTCTGGTTCGGTGCTCAGCAGGTGCAGCCAGGCGTGCAGGAGATGGCCCATGGCGAAGCCGGGCCGCTCCGCCAGCAGCGGCTCCAGGGTGTGCAGGGGGTCGCCCCGGAAGCAGTGGAACTGGTCCAGGGCCTCGCCGTAAGCCTGCAGGATGGTTTGATCGGCGCCGCTGAAGCGGTTGCCCAGGCTGTCACTGGTCATCGTGGATCGGGGCTGGTCGATCGGGTTCACTGTCCCGACCGTATGGGTGGGCGTCCAGGGTCCACCAGGGTCATCCGCGCCGGTGCTGGGTTCTTTCCGCC
>JBFLKL010000114.1:0-6392 GCA_040883175.1 Synechococcaceae cyanobacterium
GCGCCCTGGCCAAGCGCGATGACCCGGATCTGGCTGAACGGATCGGCGACTTCCGTGGTCAGCAGCGCCGCAGCGCGGACGCCGCCGACGGCGACGGTGCCGGCGACGGTGCCGGCGATCTGCTGCTGGCGGTGGCTCCGGCGATGCCCGACTACGAGGCGTTCGAGCAGCTGTGCGCCACCCATCCCGGCCCGGTGGCGATGCTGAACGGACGGCTCGAGGATGCCGCCGTGGGCATCGGCAGCGTGGCGAGGGAACGGCGGCGGGGGTTCGTGGCCGAGTGGCAGGCGGCCTATTTCCTGCAGCCGCTGGCCGGCAGTGCCCTGCGCCGGGCCTACCCCGGGGAGTGGGAGCTCTATCGCCAGGACAGCGACGGCTTCCGCCTGGCGGCCCGCTTCGAGCAGAGGCCCGATGCCGAGGCCCAGGCCGAGGCGCTGGCGGGTGAGGGGGGCCTGGGGGTGGGCGGCAACCTGCGCTCCCTGGAGACCTTCATCGAGGGCCTGCGCAGCTGACCCTGACCGGGTGATCCGGGGATGGGTTCCCCCTCGTCGGATCGGGTTGGTCTCCGTACACTTCAGCCACTGCTCACCTCCTCCCGGACAGCCCGGCACGCGCGCATGCCCTCGGAATCCACACCCTCCCCGCGCCTGGGCTTCGGTCTGGTGGATCTGGCGGCCATCGGCGCGGTGCTGGTCGCCGCCGCTGGCGTGGTGTGGAGCCCGAAGCTCTCCGGGGCCGTGGCCCAGGCCACCGGTGCGATGGTTCCGGTGACGGTGTCCGTGGATGTGCGCGGGATTCCGGTGGCCGACCCCGACGGCCTGATCGAGTCGGCCCGTCGTGAGGGCCGGGTGGCGATCGTGATCCGCAACCAGCCCCACGGGAGCGTGAGGGTTGAGGAGGTCACCCCCCTGCAGCGCCAGCTGGTGGCCCTGCAGCCCGATGGCACGGTGGTCACTGCTCCCGATCCCCGTGATGCCTTCACCAACCTCGATGCCCGCTTCGTGCTCCAGGGCCAGGGCCGTCGTGGTGAGGGCGGTGTGGTGTTCGGCAATCAGAGCATCAAGGTGGGTGCGCCCGTGGAGATCGAGGGCGACACCTTCCGCGTCACCGGCACGGTGACCGGCATCCAACTCAACAAGGCCTGAGATGACGCTCGCCTCCGCCATCGACCGGCCCCGCCTGCGGCGCCATGCCGTGCACGGCTTCTGCGGCCTGTCGCTGCTTGTTGCGTTGCAGCCGGCTGCCTCCCTCGCCCTGACCAGCCCGGCAGTGCCCTCTCCCGGGCCAGCCATCGCACCGCCGCTGGCCCGCCTCCCTGGCCCGCCGCCGCCCACGGGTCTGCCGCAGCTGCAGAGCCAGGTGAGCTGCCCGGCGCTGCAGCAGCGCATCCAGGCCAGCCTGGGCGGTGAGGCCCGCGTCTGGAGCATCAGCGTGGCTGACCCCCGCGGCCGGCTGCTGGCTGAAGTGAACGGCCGCACTCCCCGCGTGCCGGCCTCCAACCAGAAGCTGGTGAGCACAGCCTTCGCCCTCGACCAGCTCGGCCCCGACCACCGCCTCTCCACCCGGCTCTGGCAACTCCCGGACGGCAGCTTCCGGCTCACCGGTGAAGGTGATCCCGACCTGGCCCTGCCCCACCTGCAGCGCTTCGCCCAGCTGGCGGTGCGTTCCGGCGGCTCCAGCGGCACGCCCGGAAGTGTGGTGAGGCTCGAGCTGGCGGAGGAACCGAGCCAGGCCTGGTGGCCCAGCGGCTGGAATCCCGACGACCGCTACTACGCCTACGGCGCACCGATCACCCGGCTGGCGGTGACCAGCAACGCCATCCAGGACGCGGTGCTGAATCCCCCCTCCAGGTTGCAGACACTGCTGCAGCGGTCCATCGCCCAGCAGGGGGGCCAGGCCCAGCTGCGCCTGGTGTCATCACGCTCCCCCCTCCCCGACGGGGCGGTTCTGCTCTACGAGCAGCCCTCGGCACCGATGCACAACCTGCTCAGCCTGGCCAACACCGAGAGCCATAACTTCACGGCCGAGGTGCTGATGCGTCAGGCTGCTGACACCTGGGATCTGGGCCAGGCCCAGCAACGCACCACCGCCTGGCTGATGACCCAGGGCCTGCCGCTGCAGGGGGTGCGCATCAGCGATGGCAGCGGTCTGGACCGCTCCAACCGGCTCACCAGCCACTTCCTTGCGGCACTGTTGCTGCGCATGGATCAGCACCCCTACGCCCGCAACTACCTGGCGTCAATGGCGGTGGCCGGGCAGCGCGGCACCCTGCGCAATCTCTACACCGACCCGGACCTGCAGGGTCGCTTCTACGGCAAGACGGGCACCCTGCGGGGTGTGCGCTCGATCTCCGGCGTGCTGCTCACCTCCGACGGTGCCCGCTACGTGGCCGCGATCAGCAACGGCAGCGCCCAGCCCAACACCATCATCGGTCAGGTGCTGCGCCAAGTGCAGACCAGCACCGGCCTCTGCCCGATCTGAGCTGACGATCCGGGCTGAGGCTGGTGCTGACAGAACGGCTGCAGCCGGTGGCTCAGCCCGCCAGCTGCCGCAGGCTGTTGACCACCCGACGACGCCTGCTGCCGCTGCTGCGCTCGCCTGAGCCCCTGCTTCCCTTGCCACTGGAACCCCGAGCCGGGCCAGCCGCTGGGGCGGCGTCAGCAGGCAGCGGTGTGAGGGAGGCCTCGCCGGTCACCACCTCGGGAACCTGGAAGCGGACCAGTTCACGGCGCCCCGCGATCACAACCTGGGCCAGCTCCTTGATGCGGCCCTCGAGTTCGCCCAGCACCTGCTCCGCATAGCGGTTGGCACCCTCGCTGATCTCGGTTGCCTCGTGGCGGGTGCGGGCCACCAGCTGGTCGCACTGCTGCTGGGTCTGCTGCCGGAACTGCAGGGCATCGTTGTGCAGGCGCTCGGCCTCGGCCTGGCTCTCGCGCTGCAGGCGCAGTCCCTCCTGGCGAATCTGCTCGAGCTCGGCCATGGCCTGCTGGCGGTTGCGCTCGTGCTGTTCCACCAGCTGGCGGTTGCGCTCACCGGCCTCCTGCTCGAGCTGCTGACGCCGGCTGGCGAACTGCTGCTCCATGTGGGCCAGGCGGGCCTGGTGCTCCTGCTCGGCCTGGGCGGCCTGCTGCCGGCCCTGGAGCAGCAGCTGTTCGCACTGCTGGCGGGTCTGCTCCCGCAGTTCGGCCACCTGGCGTTCGGCCTCCTGGCGCACGGAGGAGGTGCTGATCAGCTGTTCCCGCTCGCGCTGGGCATTCGCCACGATCTCCTCGGCCTGACGGCGGGCCTGGGCGATGAACTCCTCCCGCTGGCGCAGCAGTTCGACGGCCTGGTTGATCTGACCCGGCAGCGCCTCGCGCACCGCATCCATCATCTCGATCGCGTCCTGCTCGTTGACGAGCCGGCCACCGCTGAAGGGAACGCGGGTGCCCTCCAGCACGACCTCCTCCAGCTGGTCGAGCTGATCGAGAACGGTGATGCTGGCCTCAGCCATTGCGGTTCTGGCTTGAATTCATCCGATTAAAGAGCCTGGTGAGGTCCTGCGCCACTCCGATGGGCACCAGATGACTCACATCGCCGCCGAAGCGGGCCACCTCCTTCACCACGGAACTGCTGAGAAAGCTGTGGTGCACGGCCGTGGCCAGAAACAGGGTCTCAACCTCCGGGGCCAGGCTCTTGTTGGTGTGGGCGATCTGCAGCTCGTATTCGAAGTCGCTCAGGGCCCGCAGGCCGCGAAGGATCACCTCGGTGCCGCGCTGCTGGGCGAAGCTCACAGTGAGACCGTCGAAACTGCCCACCTCCACGCCCTGGAGGTGGTCTGTGGCCCGCCGGATCTGGTCCAGGCGCTGCTCGAGGCTGAAGGCCGGTGTCTTCCCCGGGTTGCGCAGCACCGCCACCACCACGCCATCGAACAGACGGCTGGCCCGCTCGATCAGGTCGAGGTGGCCGAGGGTGAGCGGGTCGAAGCTGCCGGGGTAGAGCGCACGCATCCGGGCAGCCTATTGGCCCCCCGGGCGGTTTCTAGAGTCCTGAGTGCCTCTCCTCCCTCCCGATGGCCCTCAACGCGGACGCCAAGAAGACTCTGCTGCGCAAGATCCCCCACGGGGTGTTCATCTGCGGCGTGGCCGAGGGCGAGGAGGTGAACGGTTTCACAGCCAGCTGGGTGACCCAGGGGTCCTTCGAGCCCCCCCTGGTGGTGATGGCGGTGCGGGCCGACAGCACCAGCAACGGCATCATCCAGCGCACCGGCCGCTTCTCGCTGAACGTGCTCGCCGCCGACCAGAAGGACCTTGCGGCCGTGTTCTTCAAGCCCCAGAAGGCCATCGGCGGCCGCTTCGACGCCGCTCCGTTCAGCTTGGGCGAGCTGGGTCTGCCGGTCCTCGATGCCGCCCTCGGAGCGGTGGAGTGCGAGCTGGTGGGGCACGTGGCCCATGGCGACCACACGGTGTTCGTGGGCGAGGTGAAGAGCGCCGTGCTCAACCGCGATGGGGAGGCCCTGGAGCTGTCGAGCACCGGCTGGCAGTACGGCGGTTGACGCCGGTGCCCAGGCCGCCGCTGATCCAGGAGCCCGAACGCCTGCGGGCCCGGCTGGCCGAGCTGCCCGGGGAGCCGGGCTGCTACCTGATGCGGGACGGGGAGGACCGGATCCTCTACATCGGCAAGGCCAAGGTGCTGCGCAACCGCGTGCGCAGCTACTTCCAGAGCGGCAACGCCCATGGTCACAGCCCCCGCATCCGGCTGATGGTGCGGCAGGTGTGCGAGGTCGAATTCATCGTCACCGACAGCGAAGCCGAGGCACTGGCCCTGGAGTCGAACCTGATCAAGCAGAACCAGCCGCACTTCAACGTGCTGCTCAAGGACGACAAGAAATACCCCTACCTCTGCATCACCTGGAGCGAGGCCTACCCGCGCATCTTCATCACCCGCCGCCGCCGCTTCCGCTCCCCCATGGATCGCTTCTACGGCCCCTACGTGGACGTGGGACTGCTGCGCCGCACCCTGGCCCTGGTGAAGCGGGTCTTTCCCCTGCGCCAGCGCCCCCGGCCCCTGTACCGCGACCGCACCTGCCTGAACTACGACATCGGCCGTTGCCCGGGGGTGTGCCAGCAGAGGATCAGCTCCGACGACTACCACCGCACCCTGCGCCAGGTGGCGATGGTGTTCCAGGGGCGCAACGAGGAGCTGCTGGCGTTGCTGAGCGAGCAGATGGAGCGCTATGCCGAGCGGCTGGATTTCGAGAGCGCCGCCCGTGTGCGCGACCAGATCCAGGGCCTCGACACCCTCACCGCCGACCAGAAGATGAGCGTGGGGGACAGCTCGGTGAGCCGGGACGTGATCGCCCTGGCCGCCGACGACCGGGTGGCGGCCGTGCAGCTGTTTCAGATGCGCGCCGGCAAGCTGGTGGGCCGGCTGGGCTATCTGGCCGATGCCGAGCACGGCGTGGAGACCCCCGGCCTGATCCTGCAGCGCGTGATCGAGGAGCACTACAGCCAGGTGGAAGGGGTGGAGATTCCGCCCAGGCTGCTGCTCCAGCACCCCCTGCCGCAACAGCAGCTGATCGAGGACTGGCTGAGTGAGCAGCGGGGGCGGCGGGTGAAGCTGGCCGTGCCACAGCGCCAGCAGAAGGCCGAGCTGATCGAGCTGGTGGTGCGCAACGCCAGCTACGAGCTGCAGCGGGCCCAGCGCGCCAGCGAGCAGAACCTTTTGGCCACCGAGGATCTGGCCCAGCTGCTGGAGCTCACCACCGCGCCCCGGCGGATCGAGGGCTACGACATCAGTCACATCCAGGGCAGCGACGCGGTGGCCTCCCAGGTTGTGTTCATCGATGGGCTGCCCGCCAAGCAGCACTACCGCAAATACCGCATCCGCAGCAGTTCGATCCGGGCCGGCCACTCCGACGACTTCATGGCCATGGCCGAGATCATGCGCCGCCGCTTCCGCCGCTGGGCCCAGGCCAAGGCGGAGGGTGCCGATCTGCTCGAGCTGCGCCGCAGTGCCGCCACCAGCCTGCACACCGATGGCATGGGCGACTGGCCCGATGTGGTGATGATCGACGGCGGCAAGGGCCAGCTGTCGGCGGTGATGGAGGCCCTGCGGGAGCTCAACCTGCACGAGGATCTGGTGGTGTGTTCCCTGGCCAAGCAGCGCGAGGAGGTGTTCCTGCCGGGCGCCGGCCAGCCCCTGGAGACCGAGCCCGAGCAGCTGGGGGTGCAGCTGCTGCGCCGGCTGCGGGATGAGGCCCACCGGTTCGCCGTGAGCTTCCACCGCCAGCAGCGGGGCGAGCGCATGAAGCGCTCACGCCTCTCCGACATCCCCGGACTGGGCCCCAAGCGGGTGCGCGATCTGCTTGGCCATTTCCGCTCCATCGACGCCATCCAGCTGGCGGGGGTGGA
>JBFLKL010000115.1:0-3248 GCA_040883175.1 Synechococcaceae cyanobacterium
CGGCTGGGACGTGTATGTGAAGGGGGGGCGTGAGAACACCGGCCTCGACGCCGTGGCCTGGGCGCGGCGGGTGGTGGAACTGGGGGCCGGCGAGATCCTGCTCACCTCCATGGACGGCGACGGCACCCAGGCCGGCTATGACCTGGAGCTCACCCGGGCGGTGGCCGCCGCCGTGGCGGTGCCGGTGATCGCCTCAGGCGGTGCCGGCTGCATCGATCACATCGCCGCCGCGCTCGATCCGGGTCCTGAAGGCGGCCAGGCGGCGGCGGCGCTGCTGGCCTCGCTGCTGCACGACGGCGTGCTCAGCGTGGAGGCGATCAAGACCGATCTGCTGGGCCGCGGTCTGCCGATCCGCCCCCTCGACTGAAACCCCGGCGCCGACCTCTGCTCTCTCATGTACGCCCCATTGACGTTACTTGCCTTTACATTGGTTCCAAGCTGAACCCGATGTCATCGCCTTCTCCGTGGCCGCCCTGCACCACCCCCTCACCACCACCATCGCCACGCTGCTCGTGGCCGCGGTGATCGCGCTGGTGGCCTGGGCGCTGCAACTGATGCAGGCGGCCAATGACCGCCAGGAGTTCTCTCTGATGCTGGCCGGCTGCATGGTCTGCTGCTCCGCCGTCGGTCTGGCCACCGTGATGGTGATCACGCTCACCGGTCCCAGCCCCCTCCTGGCCGGCCCTCTCCCCGCCGAAGCCGGTGTGAGCCTGGATGCGGTGCTTCTCCCAGACCTGCTGCTGCTTCCCGATGCCGGCCCCGTGAGCCTCGATGGCCAGCTTCCGGCCGGGTGACCCGGCGGCGGTCAACGCCCTGTTCGAGCAGATCGCTCCCCGCTACGACCAGCTCAACGACCTGCTGAGCCTGGGCCTGCACCGCCTCTGGAAGCGCCAGGCACTGGTCTGGCTGGCTCCCGGCCCAGGCCAGCGGCTGCTCGATCTCTGCTGCGGCACCGGCGATCTGGCCCTGCTGCTTGCCGAGCGGGTGCGCCCGGGCGGTTCCGTGCTCGGTCTTGATGCGGCCGCCGCCCCGCTGCGGCTGGCCCGGCAACGGGCGGCCCGTCAGCCCTGGCTGCCCCTGCGCTGGCGCCAGGCCGACGCCCTGGCCACGGGCCTGCCCCCAGCCAGCGCCGATGGCGCCGTGATGGCCTACGGGCTGCGCAACCTGGCCGATCCCGCCGCCGGCCTGGCGGAACTGCGCCGCCTGCTGCGGCCGGGTGGCCGGGCGGCGGTGCTGGATTTCAACCGTCCCGATCCCGCCACAGCCGCCGGCCGCCGCAGCGCCGCCGTGCAGCGCCAGCTGCTCCGCCGTGTGGTGGTGCCGGTGGCCAGCCGGGCCGGGCTGGGGGAGCACTACGCCTACCTGGAGCGCAGCCTGGCGTGCTTTCCCACCGCTGCCGAGCAGGAGTCGCTGGCGCGGCGGGCCGGTTTCGCCCATGCCCGCCACCGCCCCCTGGCCGGCGGCCTGATGGGCCTGCTGCAGCTGGCCGCCTGAGCCCCTGGGGCAGACTCGCAGCCACCACCCGGCAACCCCATCCCGGCCGACGCCTGTGCACTTCCAGGAGATCACCGCCACCCTGAACCGCTTCTGGGCCGAGCAGGGCTGCCTCATCCTGCAGCCCTACGACACCGAGAAGGGCGCCGGCACGATGAGTCCGCACACGGTGCTGCGGGCGATCGGGCCCGAGCCCTGGGCCGTGGCCTACGCCGAGCCCTGCCGACGGCCCACCGACGGGCGCTACGGCGACAACCCCAACCGCGCCCAGCACTACTTCCAGTACCAGGTGCTGATCAAGCCGTCGCCCGATGGCATCCAGGAGACCTATCTGGCCTCCCTGGAGGCCCTGGGCATCCGCCAGCGCGACCACGACATCCGCTTCGTGGAGGACAACTGGGAGTCGCCCACCCTCGGAGCCTGGGGCGTGGGCTGGGAGGTGTGGCTGGATGGCATGGAGGTGACCCAGTTCACCTATTTCCAGCAGTGCGGCGGCCTCGACTGCCGGCCCGTGTCGATCGAGATCACCTACGGGCTCGAGCGCCTGGCCATGTATCTCCAGGACGTGGAGAGCATCTGGGATCTCAGCTGGAACGGCCGGCGCAGCTACGGCGAGATCTGGCTGCCGTTCGAGAAGGGCCAGTGCACCTACAACTTCGAGGCCTCCAACCCGGAGCGGCTGCAGCAGCTGTTCGCCCTCTACGAGGCCGAAGCGGCCGACCTGGTGGCTCGCGGGCTGCCGGCACCGGCGCTCGACTTCGTGCTCAAGTGCAGCCACACCTTCAACCTGCTGGAGGCCCGCGGCGTGATCTCGGTGACCGAGCGCACCGCCACCATCGGCCGCATCCGCGCTCTGGCACGGCAGGTGGCCGAGGCCTGGCTGGCGGAGCGCGAGGCGCTGGGCTTCCCCCTGCTGGCGGGGTGATGCTGCCCCGGCACCGGGCGCAGAGCCGGCGCATCCTGCTGGCGCTGGTGCTGCTGGTGGGCAGCTTCCAGCTGGGACGCCTGAGCGAGCGCAACAAAATCCCCTGCCGTCTGCGGCCGCTGGCGCCGCTGGTGGAGCCGCTGCTGGGCCGCAGGCTGCCCAGCCCCCAGCTCTGCGATCTGATGCAGCGGCTGCCCTCCTTCTGAGGTCCCGCCCCCGCGGGCCTCAGCAGCGCCCGTGGGGCAACCCTGAGCTCCAGGCCGCGGCGCTGGGATGCAGGGGCGAACGCTCAAGGGGCTGATCTGGGGTGTGCTGCTGGCCCTGGTGCTGCTGCGGGCCGTGCTGGTGTGCCTGCAGCCGCTCACCCCCGCCGCCGGTGATCCGGCCCTGCGGCTTCAGGATCAGCGAGGGGCCCTCGAGCTGCGGCTGGTGGGGCGCCTGCTGGGCGACCCGCGGGAGTTCGGTGCCGATGCCGGCACTGGTGAGCGCTGCACGGCCCTGCTGCAGCTGCCGGTGGGCCGCACCGAGCTGCAGTTCAGTCCCTGCCCCCGGCCGCCCCTGCGCCAGGGCTGGCGGCTGGCGGTGGAGGGGCGGCTGCGGCGCCCCCGGCCGGCGCCCCATCCGCTGCTGGCCGGCCCGGCGGAACGGCTGGCTCGCCGGCAGGCCGCCAGTCAGATGCAGGTGGAGCGGTTCGAGGTGCTGGCGCGCCCGGCCACGCCGGTGGCCGACCTGCGCCGCCACATCGCCGGTCGCCTGATGGAGGGCGCCGGGCCTGAACGGGGCGGCGTGCTGGCGGCCCTGGTGCTGGGTGGCGCCGTGGTGCCCTTGC
>JBFLKL010000116.1:0-3361 GCA_040883175.1 Synechococcaceae cyanobacterium
GCAGTCGCTGCAGGATGGGCCGGTGCACCGGCAGCGGCGGGGCAACCCATTTGGTGGAACCCAGGGCGAGGGCCGCCGGCGCCCCCAGGCACCGCAACCGCTCGGCGTCGGCGGCCGACTGGGCGAAGCAGGCCTGGCAGCGTGCATAGAGCCAGCGGCTGTAGCCGGGCAGGCGGCGATGGAGCCGGTAGGAGCGGGCGCTGACGCGGGCGTTGATCAACAGCGGCCGGGGCATGGCATGCACCAGCTCCGGCCACAGCTCCGCCTCCGCCAGCAGGCCCAGATCAGGGCGCCAGTGGCGGCGGAACAGGGCCATGGCCAGCCAGTGGTCGATCGGCACGTACTGATGCAGCACGCCGGCGGGCAGCAGGCTGGGGGCCAGACGGGCCGCCGTGCGGGTGACGCTGGTGACCAGCACGGCCGGGGGCGGCCTGCCGGCAGCGGCACAGCCCGCGACCAGGGCCTGCAGCAGCGGCACCAGGCTGGTGAGCTCGCCCACGCTGGCGGCATGGATCCACACCAGGGGGCCGGCGGGGCGGGGCCGGCTGGCCACTCCCAGCCGCTCCAACAGCCGGCCCGGCTCCTCCCGGCCGCGCCAGCTGCGCAGCAGCAGCAGCAGCAGCAGTGCCGGAGTGAGCAGCAGCGTCAGCAGGCGGTAGCTGAGCAGCAGCGCCAGCCCCCGGGAGGCCATCAGCGGCGGCCCCGGGCCAGCACCTGGGACGCCTCGCTGCTGGAGGCCTCCAGTGCATCGGCAAGGGCGGCGGCATCGGCGAGAGCGATGCCACCGCCAGGAGCCAGGTAGAGGGGCGCTCCCAGGGCCATCACCGCCCGGCCGAAGGGCAGGGGCAGCACGGAACGGTCCCAGGAGCGCAGCCGGCGGCCGCGGCAGAGGGCCAGGCCCACGGGCACCACCGCGCAACCCGACTGCCGGGCCAGCTGCACGACTCCGGGCTTCGCCTCCCTGGCGGGTCCCCGCGGCCCATCAGGGGTGATGCACACCGACTGGCCCTGCCGCAGGCGGCGCAGCAGCTGCCGGTAGGCACCGGCACCGCCGCGGGTGGAGGAGCCCTCCACCAGCTCCAGACCGCGCATGCGTGCCGCCACTCCCACGATGCGGGCATCGCGGTGGCTGCTGAGCAGCACCGCCAGCGGCCGACCGGTGTGCAGGCGCAACAGCGGCAGGAAGAACACGTGGCAGTGCCAGAGGGCGTAGATCACCGGCACATGCCGCTGCAGCACCAGGCTTTCCGTCTGGGGGTTCACCCACACCCGGATGCTGCAGGTGATCAGGATCAGCTGACCGTAGGCATTGAGCAGGGCGCCGGCGAGCCAGGCAAGGGCGGGGTTGTGCAGCAGATTCCGCTTCTTCACAGCGTCCGCAACAAAACCCGGAGACACCGACGGGGTCTCCGGGCTGGAAGCCGACCGGGCCGGTGGCCGCGCTGGAGCATGGAGTCAGCTGAGGGCCCGGCCCAGGTGTCAGGCGGACCCTACGCCGGCATAGGAGCCGTAGAAGAACAGACCGACCACGAAGATCACGGCCATGCCGCCCGCCGTGGCCACGAGCCACAGGGGCAGGACGCCCTCGGTCCAGCGGGACCGCCAGGCGACGGCGGGGCGGCCGTCGGGCAGGCGATCGGGGATCCTGCCGTCAGGCAGGGTGGATTTCTTGCCGCTCATCGGATGGACTCCTGAGTCAGTTGAAGAAGTAGCTGGTGAACAGCACGCCGGTGACGAACACCAGCAGCAGACCCAGGTAGAGGCTGGTGCGGTTCAGTTCGACCGGCAGATTGTTGGGATTGGGATTGCGTTGCAGACCCATGGCTTCGGCTGGGGTTCGGCGGTGGAGGATTAACGGCGGACGAATTGCATCGCGGCCAGGGCCCCAAGGAAGAACACCGTGGGGATACCGAGGGCGTGAACCGACAGCCAGCGCACGGTGAAGATCGGGTAGTTGCGCGGGGTGGTGGAGGCGGGAGACTGGGTCATGGGTTATTGCAGGCGCAGGTCGAGCTGACTCCTTCCCTCGTAGCGCTCACTGACCACGGGAGCCTTGCTTTCCTGAGCCTGGAAATAGGCGTCCGGGCGGGGCGTACCGAAGGCGTCGTAGGCCAGACCGGTGGAGACGAACAGGAATCCGGCCAGGAAGATCGCAGGCAGCGTGACTGCGTGGATCACCCAGTAGCGGATGCTGGTGATGATTTCGAAGAACGGGCGTTCTCCGGTGGAGCCGGCAGCCATGGCAACAAGCGTTCAGCTCTGGGATCCTAGGGGCAGGCCCTGAGGGCCCGGGAGCCTGGCAGGGCCATGGTTACAGAAGTTGGCGGGAGGGAGCAGGCGGGCCCGGAGGCCAGACCAGTCGCCGGTCAACCCACCCAGCGCAGCAGGGAGCCGCGTTCGCCGAGCACGAAGCCCTTGCCGTCAGCGGTGAACACGATGCGGGTGAAGTTGGAGGGCTGCTGCTCACCCACCGGATCGCGCCGCCAGGTGCTGCCGCCGTCATCGCTCGCCAGCAGGGTGCCGCTGCCGCCCCCGGTCCAGATGGTGCCCTTGGGATCCCAGGCCATGTCGAGGTAGCCGTAGCCGTTGGTGATCGGAATGATCGGCTTGCCCCACTGCTCGGGTTCGCCCACTTCGGGGCCGAAGCGCAGCTGGGCGCCGCGGGCCACCATCCACAGGGCGCCGTCGGGCTGGAAGCCCATCGACTGCAGGCGCTGGCTGCTGACGCGCTGGTGCACCTGCCAGGTGGGCTGATCCGGATCCCAGGTGGAGAAGAAGTTGCCCAGGCTGCTCACGCTCACGTAGCGGCCGTCGGGGCTGCGGCGCAGTTCCCGCACGGCCCCGGCGGCGTCCTCCACCCGGGCCTGCCAGCTGTTGCCCCCGTCGGCGGTGTCGTAGACGGCGCCCACATTGGTGGCCAGTTCCGCCTTGCCCTGTCCCAGGGCCGTGATCAGGTAGGGCTCACCGGGGAGCTTGGTGTCGAGAAACAGCCGTGTCCAGTTGCGGCCCCCGTCGGTGCTGTGCAGCAGCAGTCCGGGCTGGCCGGCGATCCACCCCTCCCGGCCATCGAAATCGATGCTGATCAGGCGGAAGTTCTCCTCGGCAGGCAGGTCGAGGGAGCGCTCCTCCCAGGTGGCGCCACCGTCGTCGGTCTCCAGGATCAGGCGGTTGCTGCCCACCAGGAAACCGTGGCTGTCGTCGATGAAGGCCACGGCCAGGGGATTGGAGCGGGTGTCCAGGGGCACGGGCTGCCAGGGACTGGTGTCGGCCACGGGCAGGCCGGTGGTGACGCAACCGGTGAGACCGAAGCCCAGGCCGATCACCAGCACCAGGCTGAGCAGCGGCGTGAGCAGCCGGCGCA